>JAJYGE010000553.1 GCA_021785155.1 Planctomycetota bacterium | reverse complement strand
GGTGATTGTGGAACGTATCGGCCATCGCGATGGATTTTATGAGGATTGACTTATGAACGTACAGACCCTGGAAGTTAAAGGCAAGCGGATGGTTCAATTGTCGGAGCGGGATTATCTGAGCCTTGTGGAGAGGGCCAATATGGCGGTGCCGGAAGCCGCTATGCCGCCGTTGCCCAGGCTAGGGGCCGATGGGAATTACCCGGCGTTGGAGTATGCCCGCGCGTCACTTGCCCGCAAGATTATCCGAGACCGGCGACGGCTGGGATTGTCGCAAGCCGAGTTGGCTCGCCGGGCGGGCATCCCGCCTGAAAGCCTAAACCGGCTGGAACGATCCAAGACGAATCCGACGATCAAGACGGTGGAAAAGATTGACCGGGCATTGAAGGCGGCGGAGAAAAAAGCTGCCAAGCCGAGGGCATCTCAATATCTGTAAGATGCCCCTCAACGCCCAATTTATTATGCATCAATCTGCGGGCGCTTGGCGTGCGGCCAATCAACGTGGAAGAACTTGCCACGCGGTTGATCCACACGTTCATACGTATGGGCACCAAAGTAATCTCTTTGGGCTTGAATCAGGCTGGCCGGCAGCACCGCGGTGCGATACGAATCATAATATGCCAGGGCGGACATAAACGCCGGAGCGGCGATACCATTTTGTGCCGCCAGTGAAACCACGGCCCGCCACTGTTCCTGACCATTTTGAATCTGCTTACGGAAATAGGGATCCATCAGCAGATTGACCAGTTCCGGGTCACGCGTATAGGCATCCGTGATTTTCTGGAGGAATCCGGCCCGGATAATGCAACCGCCCCGCCATATGCTGGCGATGGTGCCGAAATCGAACTTCCAGTGATATTCCTGCTGGGCTTGGAACATCAATTGAAAGCCCTGGGCATACGCACAAATCTTGGAGCAATACAGCGCCTGCCGAATGGCCTCAATCATTTTCTTACCGTGCTTTTTATTGCCCACCTTGGGGCCGCGAAGTTTCTTCGATGCTGCCACCCGCTCTTCTTTCAACGCGCTCATGCACCGGGCAAAAACCGCCTCCGCAATCGAATTGGCCGGCACACCCATATCCAACGCGCTGGTGGAGGTCCATTTGCCTGTGCCTTTCTGGCCCGCGGCATCCAAAATGCTGTCCACCAGATATTTGCGGGGTTTGGCCGGGTCGCGCTGCTTCAGTACATCAGCGGTAATTTCAATCAGGTAGGAATCCAGTTCGGTGAAATTCCATTGGCTGAAAATTTCCGCCAGTTCCGGTGGCGTGAGGTCCAACAAATGCCGCAAAAGGAAATACGCCTCGCTGATTAACTGCATATCCACATATTCAATGCCGTTATGCACCATTTTCACATAATGTCCCGCCCCATCAGGCCCGATGTACGCCGTACACGGCACGCCGCCGATAACCGGCTTGCCCGGCTCGGCACCGGGAACCGGCTTGCCGGTTTGCGGGTCTACCTTGGCTGCAATAGCTTCCCATATCGGCTTGAGATGCTTCCAAGATTCCGGATCGCCACCGGGCATCAGCGATGGTCCAAACCGTGCACCAAGTTCCCCGCCGGATACGCCTGATCCGAAGAACTTAAGCTTTTCCGCATACTGCTTTTCCCGGCGAATTGTATCTGTCCACAGGCTGTTACCGGCATCAATGACAATATCATTTTTATCCACACCCGCATCAATCAATTGCTGTGTGACCGCATCGACCGCGGAGCCGGCTTTCACCAGAATAATAATCACGCGCGGCTTTTTTATGGCCAGCACAAAATCCGCCAGCGTATCACAACCCACCAGTTTTCCCGGCGTGCTGGGATTTTCCTGAATAAATTCCTGTGTCACGGCAGTTGTGCGATTAAACACAGCAATATTAAAACCATGATCGGCAATGTTCAGGGCCAGATTTTTTCCCATAACCGCCAGACCAATTAAACCGACTTGAGCAACCCCAGTTTCAGGCATGAATAATATCCTTTCAATGACATCCAATCCGTATGTTAAACCGCCGTGTGGAAACTTTCTAGTGATCTTTCGCACCTGCGCTGTCACACCCACGCCATGGGGCATTGTGCTTTTAGCGAGCGAAGTCGTGTTCATGTGGTCTGCAATACCCACGTTGTCGTCGCAGTTTACTGGTTGGGAACCCAATGCGCTGTTACCAAAGGTTATTATTCGCAAAGTTGTTATTTTTCAGATAATGTCAATATTTATTGGACGAAAGCATGGGGTTTGCACGAATAAACATAACAGGCCATGAGATTACCGGCCTGTGTTTTGCGAACAGATTCGTGCATCGCGACGTCGGGGCTTGTCTGGCTAGCAATGGAGTGCTGATAACCATGATTATAGAATCACAACGTTTTGGTGCCATCGAACTGCTGGCATCGGAGGTTTTTACGCTGCATAACGGCCTGCCGGGCCATCGGTCATGCCGGCACTTTGCTTGGATACAGCACGCAGAGGATAACTCCCGTGCGTGGCTGCAAAGCGCCAATGAGCCTGCCTTGGCTGTCCGGCTGATGGCCCCGATGGCGTGCGTACCGGGCTATAATCTGACCATTCACCGGGACATCCTACCGATATTGGCTGCGGATGATCTTCAGAAAATTGAGGCTTATGTACCATTGGAAAACGCCGGCCATGGATTAACCGCGCAATTTGACCGTCCAATACTGATCCATGCGGCGGCGCGTTGTGGTATATGCGTATCACTGCCGGATATGCCCGAAATTAAAAATTACGTTGCCATGCCTTCGGCATCGACGATTGATCAGACGCATTTGCCGCCCGCCTGGCGGCCTACGTCGGCAAACCTGGGTGGTTTTCAAACCACGGGAATTCTTGCGGCAAGAGCGGTACAATAGGTGTATGGTACGCATGGAAAATCAGATGACAAACCGACCGGAGGATGTAAGCCCGGTCGCGGAAATAAATGGAGTTATGCTGACAAGTCAAGGAGTTGATGTATGCTGGTACTCTCACGTCAGCGCGATGAAAGCATCATGATTGGCGATAACATTGAAATCACCATAGTGGACATTCGCGGCGATAAAGTAAGACTCGGTATCAATGCCCCCAACACCGTACCGGTGCACCGCAAAGAAGTTTACCAAGCTATTCAACGTGAGCGCTCCAGCCCGCCGAAAGCCGCTGCGGGCACTATGGCGGAACATACTGCACCGGCAGCCAACGCCGAAACCAAGCCAAACCACACACCGAGTGCGACAATACCGGCACCGGCAGACTGATATAAACGCCTTATCGCCCCCACCGAAGAATCCCCCTCCAGCGGACGGCAGAGCGACTGTTCGCCGTGCCGCCGCCGGTAAATACACACCGCTTGCGCGGCTTATATACTGCTCTCGGGTTCTGGTGCTACATCGCTGATAGCGGGCGGTGGGGTAAATTGGCCATTTTTGCGGGCAAAACGTATCATAAAATGTGTCATCAATACCCGCGTTCAGTATACTTCTACCACACCAGGCCGAGACTCCTGATTTGCGGGCTGTCCTTTAACATCCCGCCGCACAACGCCTGCCGCAGGCGCTTTTGCCTGTACCTGAACTTGCGGCTGTAAGGGCGGCTCATAGGTAACAT
>JAJYGE010000097.1 GCA_021785155.1 Planctomycetota bacterium | reverse complement strand
ACTTTCCGCGATCTGCTTTGCGTTTATGACTATCCTGATGAGCGGTGTGAACATCTTCGCCATGGCTGCGGTCATGCAGGTGGTGCTGGGATGGAATATGAACTTAAGCATCTGGATATCGTCGGTGACCATGGGGGCGTATGTGGTACTGGCGGGCTTGCTGTCGGCCATCTTCAACGAAGTGCTGCAATTCGTGCTGATCTGGCTGGGAGCGCTGCTGATTCCCATTCTGGGGCTGGTGCAGGCGGGCGGATGGAGCGGCTTAAAACATCGTATTGTTCAGAACCTGACTCAATTCGGGATTCACAATCCTTCCCGCTATCTGCACGTCTGGAGCACGTTGGGCCATTTCCGTGATAATCCGATGGGCATTAACTGGATCGGCCTCGTCTTTGGGTTGGGTGCCCCGCCTCCGCAGATGCACCGTTCCACGGTAGCGTCAATGCCCCCGCTAAACCGGTGGCCGCCAGTTTACAAAAATCTCTGCGACGCATGAAAATATCTCCTTACGTTTGGGTTCCCCGGATTAAGCCGCACTTTGGAATCACGCATGGCGGTACGTTGGACAACGGATGCCTCATCGCCGGTATAGTAAATACAGCTTGCTGACTTCCAGTTGGTTATCGCCCTTGGCGTTGCCATTATTCAAGCCGACCGATATAAATTCCGCGCCGGCCAGATTGGTAAGATGCGCCGGGCCTTTTCCCATGGGACTCAGCCGCGACAGGGGAATCAGCACGGTATGCCATTTGCCATTGGCCGCGATGATCGGCGAAGAGAGCGTGCAATAGCCGGGAACACCGCCTTGGTTGAAAACCATCAGCCGCACCATGGCCGATTTGGCCACCCGCGCCCGCAACAGAACCGCCACCACCCGTTTAGCATGGATTCCTGCGGGCAGCGGGAATTGCGGATACGCCCAAGGGTCGCTGCCATGGAATGCCGCCTTCATACCCCAGCCGCCGCCCTTGGGAATAAAGAAAGCCGTCTCACCGTCAGCATTTTTTCGCCACCGCGCCAACGCACTGATTTGCAGTTGCGTATGGTGCGGATAACGGGCCAAAAATTTGCGAAGGGTGCCTTGCAATCGGATAGGAATCGCCAGCGGGCTGATGGCCGGAGTTTGGGCACTGGCGGGCACCTCTTGCCCTGTGACCACCAGATAATGGTAATGCAGGAATCCCAAGCCCATATTTTCCAACAGAGGGCCAAGTTTCCATTGCACCAACACATACCCGTGCGCTGGTATTTGCCGCTGGATGTGCAACAGCAAAGGTTTATGGCCCGCCACAAGATGGTCGCTGCGCAGGGTCAACTTTACAATTATTGCATGATCGGCAAGGTTCCACACCCGTAAGGACACGGGCGTATTGGAAGCACTGGAAAGCACATAGGCTTCGGCGGACCAGTCGTCGCTCGCTTCCGCCAATTGCAGAATGATCGGCGAATGACGCTGGAGTTTGGGCGGCGGCTGGCGCGAAATCGCATAAAGCCGCCCGGCTTCCGTGTCGGTTTTCACTTGTCCGGCAAACGCGCTGGCCGGGCCGCGAAGATACACCAATCCGTCCGGAATGGGGATCGATCCCTTGGCACTCCGATGCAGCGTGCGGCCATCAATACCTCGAATGCTGATGTTGTGTAAGGCCAAGTTAAGTGTCGCGTGAGGATTCGCTTTTCCGGTGTAGATGACTGCGGTTCGCCGCTCACCCCGGGCAAACACCGGTGCCAGGAGTACCGCGCTATCATTGGTTTTCAGATTGCCCACATAAGACCAGCCGGAAAGCTCCGCCACACAGTTCGCATACGCCGCCATGCTCCGCAAGGGCGTATGTTCTTGCCCCATCATACCAAAATTATCGGTGCCCTGAACAAAAAATGGATAGACGAAGGCGAAGTAACGCGCAATGCCGCAGGCGCGGGCTTCCACCGCTTTCATGGTGATCCACAGGGCGGAAGTCATGTCCGGCCCGCAGTGGGGGCGGGCTGTTCCGGCGGCCCAAGGCTTGCCGCTTTCGGTGATCCACAGCGGCATGGTCGGCTGACCGTAATCCGCAAGCCAGTGCCGGTAGGCCGCCACCGCAAAAGGTATTTCTGTCGGGGAATAGTAATCATGAAAGCTGATTGCATTTACCTGCTGTAATAAACCGTTCAGCGCACAATCGCGTTGGAAGAATCCGGGCACGGAAAGTCCGAATACACCGCCAACTAGCGGAACATGAATATCTTCGTGTTGAAAACTATACGCGATGGCTTTGACCATCGGAAGTAATTGATCCGGTGGAAAGCCCGCTCCGTCCGGTTCGTTCCATATCTCCAATGCTCCCCAGTCTGTGTGGAAATAGCTCCCGATGGCCGCCCAGCTTCGCGCTGTCTGCAGCAGGTTCATCGGATACGGTGAATCGCTGTACGGGTGGGTCCACGCCGGCGCATCGGAAAACATCTGCAGCATCGGCACGTCGTTATTAAAATAATCGTTGGCCAATCGACCATATTGGCAAACACCGTTATCGCTAAATACTCCAGGCGACGGATTGATCTGGGTCCAACTCAAGCGTTCACGCGACATGCCGATGCCGCTGCGGCGTAATATCTTTATCATCCCCACCCGAACCGCCTGGCGAGTCGCCGGGTGATTGACCAGCCAGGACATGGCGCTATCAATGGAGAAAAAGTGCCCCGCCGGGCCGTGATGCGCCGCAATCGACACCACCCCGAACTTTTGCCCGCTTGTTGGAAAATCCACCTGATAAAACCCACGCGGCAGGCGTACCGGCAGGTTGATTGTGTTATCCGGACCGACGGCGGATAGCGTTCCCGCCGCGACCGGATGCCCCCAATAGTTGGTGATGTTCCAAGACAACGCTTGCGATGTTTTGGAACCATTAATTTTCCAGGACAGCACCGCCGGTTGATTCGGCGTAACGAAGAATCGTGTCATGTCTACGACCCGCAACCGCAGCGGTGCTGCCGCTTCGGGGGCAGAAACAGTTTTGGCGGGCGGCGGACCGGCTCGGTCCGCCATAGACGGTGCGCAGGCACCTAACGCGAGCGCGACGGCGGCCGCCAAAGCCGGGCCGCCCAACACCGCTCTGAATTGGCATGGATGTACGGTTGAGGTTACGCGACTGAAAATTGACATCTTGTTCAAGCTCCTGCAAATTGAATAATCTCCTAAACGTCTGTTTTGGATATTGCGTCCCGCAAGTCCTTTGGGCACGGCGTTCCCGATGAGAAAGACCCCGCCGTCGCGGGGTTGCCAGTGCTGCTTCTGTAATCCTTTCACGGGCCTTACGTTTTCGCCCCCCCGGCGCGGGACAACAGCATCATGCCGCCGAGAGCGAGCAGACCAAGCGTGGCTGGTTCCGGCACCGCAGTTATGCTGACGGACATTAGAACCCATAAAGAGCCTGTCTTTTTAGAAAACCCATACATTGTCAACTTCCTTTTACATTAACAACCCTTCTCGGCACCCGACGGGATTACTGTTGGATGTTCGTCCCCAAGTTTGGATTGACAACATTGAACACTCTTAACCCGGTTGTCCCGGAGACGTTAATCTGTCCTGGCAACGAGGCAGGAACTTGATTGACCGGGATTTCCGCAGCGTGG
>JAJYGE010000110.1 GCA_021785155.1 Planctomycetota bacterium | reverse complement strand
CGCCCCTGTGCCAGGAGAAAATTCAACGATGGCTCCATAAGCAGCATAAATGCAGCGCCCAAAGACAGTAATTCCAGCGGTACAATGGCCAATTGCCATTTGGTGCCATACACCAGCATAAGCAGCGGCTTGGCCAGAAGTGATTCCCAGACACACAAAGGCATTCCCACCATTGCCACGAGATTGGCGGCCCGCAGAAATGCATTGGTCTGACGGTCGGTCTGATTTTCAATGGAATTCAGCGCCGGGTACAACACGCTGGCGACATTGGTGGAAAAGACCTGGCTGATTTGGGTGGATAAATTCGATGCGAAAAAATAATCGCCGACAATCGTAACCGACGCAAAAGCCCGCAGGCACGACATTTCAGCAATTCGACTGATGGTCTGAAACACCACCGCGCCCATCAACAGGCTCGATTTTTCAACCAGTTGCGGCCAGCGGCCAAATCTGGGGTTAAAGCCAATGCGCGTCGGCGCGGCAATCCACAATGCGATGGCCCGTAACGCGCCCACCACCGGCAACGGAATAACAAAACTGTATACGCCCCACCCCAACGCCGCCAGAACAATGCTAAGCACCATCGCGATCATGTTGTAACCCAAGCCAATCATGGCCAATTCTCGAAATCGCATATCTTGCATCAGCCGGGCGGTGGGCACCGCAAACAACGCGGTGATAGCCACGCCCGGAGCAATGATTTCCATGATGGGAATTAACTGCGGCGCATGAAACGCCATCGCCGCATAAGGTGCCGCCAGAAGCATCAGGATTCCCGCGGCAATGCCCAAAGCTATTTCCATCCAGAAGGCCGCCGCGGCCCAGCGGACAAAACTTCGCCGCTTTTGGACCAGTATCTGTGGCACGCCCGATTGCCGCAGAATATTGGGTATGGCCCCGGCCGCGTAGGCCAAGCCAACAAGGCCGAAATCATGCGGCGTCAGCAGCCGCGCCAGAATAATCTGCCCGATCAATCCAAAGCTTTTGGACGCCAGCGTTTGAAACACCATCCACGCCACGCCGCTAAGGCTCCGCCGCGTAAGCTGCGATGCGCTGCCGGGAGCGGTGGATTGTGCATTATTTTCAACTGTATGCGTCACATCGTGTCCGCCCAAATATCCAAGGCGCTTTGTTTTATCGGATAGTATCATAATTCACTTCTCTTGGCTTGGGGTGTTTCCGTGGTATCCTGCCGGTGAAATAATGGAGTGGTTTAACGTGAAGGCAACCATGTTTTTTTTCCGGCAGATGGCAGGCTGGCTCCTGGCTTTCGCTTTGGTCTTTGCGCCCTGGGCGTGGGGAACCGTCAAGCCCGTTGGATTAATGGCTTTGGAAATTGTTCTTGCTCTGGCGAGTGTTTGCTGGTTGCTGGCCATGCTTGCGCCGGCATATCGCCCGAAATTGCCGCGCCTGTTGGTTCTGTGCGTCGCGCTGCTGTTGCTGCAAGGCTGGTGGATGGCTCTCAATGCGCACCAGGCGTACAACGCCGTCAAGCATCAATTCACGCCCGCCCACCCCCTGATCCCCTGGTTGCCCGGTGCCGCCGACCGGACCATGGCCGCAGGAGCCATGGCGCATGTCACGGCAATTCTCCTGGCATTGCTGATGATCTGTGATTTTGCGCGATCTCCGCAATGGCGCTTGGGCTTGTGGAAGGCCTTGGCGGTGACAGGGGCGTCGATATCGATTTATGGCCTGCTGGCCAAGGCGGGAATATTTTCCCCAATGTTCAATGTGCCCGGAGATGAGGCATCGGTTTTTGGATCGTTTGTTTATCACGGCGTTGCCGGGGCATATTTGAATTTGGCAATTCCAGCGCAGATCGGATTGGCCATCATTTACCTGGGCCAACGCGAACGCAAAGCCAGAGGACTGGCTTGGGCGGTAATGGCGACAATCACAATTATCGCTGTGATGATAAACATCTCCCGCGGAGCCGCCATGATTTGCGGTGGCGAACTGGCCCTGCTGGCGCTTCTTGTAATCTGGATGTATCGCCATGATGTGCGATTTCAGGCGGCTTTATCGCGCTGGAAATGGATTCTCTTAGCCGCCGCGTGTGTGGTGTTCCTGGGCATCGGGATTGCCGTTTGGCATAATTTGCCGCGCTGGGAGAAGTTTCACGGCGATTTTGCGCTGCATGGAAATGGCCGGCTGTTGGCTTGGCGCGTGAGCTGGGCAATGGCGATGGTGCATCCATTATTTGGTTCCGGACCGGGCAGTTTCAAGATACGTCTTCCGCTCTCGCACCACATGATCCCGGCCTTATACAGCCATTGGATTGTGCTGTTTTATATTCCGGGACACCGCATCAGCCGCTGGAGTTATGCCTCCAATGATTATTTGCAAACCCTGGTGCAGTGGGGCACGGCGGGTTTTGTGGTCTGGGCCGTACTGGTGCTGGGATCGCTCTGGTCAATGGGGCGATTGCATCGTCGGGCCGATACGGGACAATTTCCTTTCACCACCGATCATATATTGATCTGGTGCGCACGGATCGCCTTGCTGGGGGTCTTTATCCATGCGCTGTTCGATTATCCGCTGGAAGTGGCTTCGTTGGAGTTGGATGTGGCATTTTATCTGGCGCTGAACTGGGCAGTGCAGGTTGCCGATTACCGCTTCATGCCATTGCGTTAATCCGGAGGTTATTCCGAAAGACTTCGTGCCGCCTGTTCATCGGCATGATAACTTGACCGTACCAGCGGCCCGGATTCCACTACCGAAAATCCCAGGTCCAGTCCCACCGATTTCCAATGCGCAAATTGCTCCGGCGTTACCCAGCGGTCGATGGGCAGATGTTCGCGGGTGGGCTGTAAATACTGCCCCATCGTCAGAATGTCCACATGGACAGAGCGAATGTCTTTAAGTGTTTGCAGCAGTTCATCATCCTGTTCACCAATGCCCAGCATTAAACCGGTTTTGGTGGTAAAGCCCCGTTCTTTCGCCCGACGCAGCAATTCCAGCGACCGCGGATATTTAGCCTGCGGCCGCACGCGAAAATATTGGCTCGGCACGGTTTCCACATTATGGTTAAGAATGTCCGGTTTCGCGTCCAGCACCCGGTCCAGATCATCCCAATGGCCGCAAAAATCTGGAATTAACACTTCAATGGTGGTACTCGGCGACGCTTCGCGCACGCCCGTAATGCTTTGCGCCCAGATTGTTGAGCCGCCATCTTTCAATTCATCACGATTCACCGAAGTAATGACAATGTGCCGCAGTTTCATAGTCGCCGCTGTCGCTGCCACCCGTCGCGGTTCATCCAGATCCAATATGGGTGGCCGCCCCGTTTTAATATGACAGAATCCGCAACTGCGCGTGCACACATCGCCCAAAATCATGATCGTCGCCGTGCCCCGGCCCCAACACTCGCCCATGTTCGGGCACTTCGCCGACTCACATACCGTATGAAGCCGATGTTCATCAATGATCCCGCGCACACGCGTATACCCCGGCCCCGCCGGAAGTTTCACTTTCAACCATGATGGTTTCCGTCCCGGCTGCATGTAATCCGGGCGGCTGTCGGCAGGGGCTAACGGTAGAGAAACGGGAGCGCTCACTCGAACATCCTATAATAAGCCATCCGATGGCGACCACCCGCACAACGGAATCAACGCTTGG
>JAJYGE010000398.1 GCA_021785155.1 Planctomycetota bacterium | reverse complement strand
ATCTAAGCTCACGAGCCGTGGACAGGTCGCGGCCAAAGGGCTTTTCCACAATCGCTCTTCGCCATGCCTGGCTGTTAAATGGGTCAATATTCCCCAGCCCGGCATCACCAAGCCGCTCCACGATTTGTCCGAATTCCGTGGGGCTGGTGGAAAGATAATAAAGCCGACGACCGCCGGTATTAAATTTTTTATCCACCTCCGCCAGACGATCTGCCAAAGCATAATATCCATCAACATTTTCAAACGTGCTCTGGTGATAGAAAATCCGCGGTGCCAGATCACGCCATAGTTCGACGTCCGCCGGTTTGCAACGCGAAAATTTATTGATGGCGTCGAGCATTTCCGCGCGAAACTGCTCATCCGTCTTGGGCCGACGGGCAAAGCCGATCACCACCGTGGATTTTGACAGCAGACCATCGCGTGTGAGGTTGTATAACGCCGGCAACAGCTTGCGAGCCGTTAAATCACCGGTAGCGCCAAAGATAACAATGGCGCACGGCGGTGCCGAAATTACTGAATCCATGTCCTGGGGCATTTTCTTTTCCTTTCACTCGGTTTTCGACCGACGCAAAGTTGGTTATTCTACACGGCATAGAGCATTGGAGTAACCTGTTATGGTAGATACCCTCTGGGCACCATGGCGGCTGGAATACATTAAGAGTGTCACCGGCCAACCCGCGGATTGCTTTTTATGCGATTTGGCACAACATCCCGAAAAAGATGCGGCCAATTTGCTGGTTCGCCGCAGTCAGTTCGGCATGTTACTGATGAACCGCTATCCATACGTCAACGGCCATCTCCTCGCCGCACCATATCGACATACGCCGGATTTGCGGGAATTATCGTCCGAAGAACGCGCTGATCTAATGGAATTGGCGGTTTTGGGCCAGAAATTGCTGACCCAGGCGATGAATCCGCAGGGGTTTAACATTGGCATCAACATTGGCCGCTGCGCCGGAGCGGGTTTGCCAGGTCATATTCACACGCATGTTGTACCGCGCTGGAATGGCGATGTGAACTTCATAAGCGTGGTGGGGCAGGTGCGCGTTATTCCCCAAGCGCTGGAAGAAGCATATCTCCAGATCATGGAACAACTGGGACGGTTATAAACATGACCGCGTGGCCCTCGCTTGTACCCTATTGCATCCATAATGACGGGTGGAAGAAGGCACGAGTCGGACGAATAAGCAGCTCAATGCGATCCCGGATCCGTGACGCCGGGCAGGCCCTTGAAGCCGTAGCATTTCCACACATCGAGATGTTTGACCACTACGCCGTGGTAATACAATGGAATAACATAAGGCTTGCTGACATGCACAAAGGCGGGGTCGATCAGCCGGTGGAATATCTGCCGGGAAAATGACCCCGTCAGAACTGCATTGCGGCCAAGAAAACGCAGCTTTCCCGTGCGGGGATTAATTTGATTGGGGCCGGGCCAGAGATCAAACTGACATTGCTTTCCGCCCATCGGGGTTTGCAGACAAAACACAAACGGGTGCCGCGGCAGGTAATAACTCAAGGAACTGGATGTATCCCAGCGATCATCCATAACCATCGGCAGCGGCCCATGGCCATTCCACATGGATAACCGTACTTTTTGAATTGCTTGAGCCCGAACCTTTAGCGCGTGGAGGCGAAACGCCGGATCAAATCTTTTGGCCGGAAAATGTTTGCCGGTGGGATCGATCTTGGCCAGGAGCGGATAAAGCAATTGTACATTCTCGGCAAACACAAACAACGCAAATCCCCAGGCAATACCGGCAATAATCCAGCGCCGGGCCGCTTTACGTTTTGGCAGTGGCTGATTCCACCAGCGTGTGGCCACCCCCGCAAAAAGAATCATGCCGGTAAAATATCCGCCCGCCGGCCAATTCGGTTCCACCTTGCTCCAGAAACTTAACAAAAAATATAGAATAAAGATCGGCAAGGTCATCCAGATTAAAAAGTCCCATACCGCGCGTCCGATCGGATCTTTTATTTTCTTTGCATCCCGCATGGCTTCAATGAAGGCCAGTACCAGCAGCACAAACAAAATACCCGCGAAAATGCCGGCTTGCGATAAGACGAACATGGTAACATTCAGCGGGGCATGGCTTAAATGCCACCAGATTCCCTTTGCGCCCCGTAACCCGCCTTCTCCACCAATGGCACGAAACATAATCCAGTTATGTTGGGCATTCCAGATTAATGTCGGGATTTGAAGCGCCAGGGCCAGAATTGTCGCCCCCAAGCTGTGCCACGTTGTGAGTTTTTGCCGCAGATAAGGATTCCACAAGGCCGTTATGGCCGCCGACGGCGGAATCAGCAGCAGAACCGGCTTACATAATATTCCCAGCCCCACCAGCAGACCGGCCAAATAGAGCCACCCCGCGCCGGCGCGGCGCGGTTGTTCGGGCAACAATTCTCCGGAGCCGGCATATCGCGGTTCCACCGCCAGCCACAGACATACGCATGCCCATGCCCAGCATAAATACATGGGCGAATCAATGGTAATAATTAAACTGCCCACGGCAAACACCGGCACACCCGCCGATAGCGCAATAACCATCAAACCCGCACGATCATCGCGAAACATGCGTCGTGCCAGAAAAAAGCTGGCCAGTCCGCTAAACAAAGCAAATATAATGGCCGGCGTGCGGATAATAGGCATGGTGGCATGCTGGCCGAACCAGTGGCCCACCGTGGTCGCGGCGTAAATAATTGCCGCAATTCCCGGCCCCTTGGAATAATACCCCCACGCCAGATGGCGTGACCAGAGCCAATATTGGCTTTCATCTTCTGAAAGATCAAAGGGGCAATTATGATATAAAAATAGGAGATTGGAGAAAAACCCCAGAATCAACAATCCCAATGCGGTGCGAACGCACCAGGCTTTACGTATCCATGCGTGCGTGAAGTTCGTTGGTGTTTCTTGCGTCATTGCGTTTCCTATACATGCTCCGCGCGCTGGAGCAGACCGGCGATTGGGATCGCCCGCGCCCATGGAGAATCCGCACCGAGTCTTGCATAACTTTGCGGGGGCAGCAGCCGCTTACCGGTCAGGCTCCGAGCTGTTCCCAGCGACAATGGCTGGCGGTAAGCGCGTACACCATTTAGCAACAATGCGAATACTTTATCCGAACCGCCGACATACGAGTCAAACTCGTGTTTCGTGCAACCCATTGAACCGCCAAACCGGTTCCAAATAATTGATGGAATATCCTCAACCAACCCTTCAATCACCGCCTCTCCCACAACACTGCTGATTGGAGCGCCTGCGTAAAGCGCGATGCGGTGCCCCAGCCACCTGGCGGAAAATGACCGTCGGATTTCCACGGTCTTTCGGCCCTGTAAGATAGCGTTGGCAAACCGGGAATGCACGCTCATCAGCAGATCACTATCCTGGGAGAATCCGTTTATCTCCACGGACGCACTAAGCTTGGGCAGTTTCTCCATCACAGACTTCCAGACCACGTTGAATGGAGCGGTGCAATGCAATTCATCATCGAATAAACGGTACTGCCTGCCGCTTTTCTCTACATCCCGGAAAGCAAACGATGAAAAGAACGCCTTTTTTTCCTCCCATAAACTCCCCGGCAGAGTGAAATGTATTTGCTTGGCAGCCCCACGAACCTCCATGGCCATGAGGGCAAAGAAAAACTCGCCGATATTGGATCCCCAAAAGCCTTCTTTTACCTTGAGGTGGCAGAACTTGGCGTTCAGCCCCCGCTTAACGACCGAGCTGACAACCGGAATACCTTTGTGGTAGGCAACAAACCCGGAGCGTTGGCCGCACTGAATTCCGGCTCTTACAGTTTTGCCGATCCACCGATCGATCTTGGGATACATCTCTTCGCATTCAAGGACCAATTTCTGAAGATCGCGCCACAGGTCTGTTTGCAATTTGGCGTCTTCGGCCCCTACCCGAGAGATCGAAATATCCTGTGCGATATTGGCAAACAAAGAATTAGGCATGTTTATCCTTAATTTTAGGGCCTAAGTAGCCAACGGTTCAATTCTACCGGTTTTAGGCCATTCGCTAAAGTGCCGGGACAACTGCAGGGTTTGATCCATATATGGCGATGCCATGGAGGCCGTTTTATCCGTTATGGCGGCGGCGTCCTTTTTCTCCTCAACGGCATCTTCAGACATGCGATAAAACGTAAGTTTTGCCATCTTTTCCTGATGGTTCAGGACGACATTCAAATCATGGCCGCGCACTTCAAAAATCAGGGGCGTTCCGGTCTCACCGTCCTTTCGCTCCAGTCCGAAAAAAGGATGGACAAATCCGGCATAATGAATGCGAATCTCGCCGATCGACTCGTCGATAGCGCGGCAATATACGGCAACGCCCTTTGGTACTGCGATCTTTTCATAAGAACGGATGATGTAAAAAGAACCCGCCTTAATCTGCAGCCGTTGGTTCTCGTCCGACGGCACGATATCCCAGTAGTCACCGGGCGATAAGGTACCTTTCGCGGCGAGGTCAACAGGATCACGATCTTGCTCTCCACGGCTTTGAAAAGCCACGGCATTTTTCCCCGCGATTAACACGTTCTCAAGGTTTACGCTAAGCATACCGTCGCCGGAACTTCCGTTGGGCAGTAACACCTTTGAAATGGTCTCGCCGTGAATTTCAGAGTCTTCCGGTTTTCCGATGAAGAACCGCAATTGTGTAAGCGAATCGCCCGCACGCACGATGATCGGAAATGTGATGGGCGTAATTTCCAGGAAAAGACAACCGTTTCCATCCTTCAGCGCTTTAGGCGTGAATCCCTCGTAGAGCTGCGATCCATCGACGATAAGCCGGGCTAACACGTCCAACCGCCCGATGGAGCTTTTTGCCGTGGATTGCCCATAAAAATCAGCAGACTTAAATTCATTTGTCGTACCAAGACGCTCTTTTAACTTAAATAAATACGTTTTATGAGATTCCAGCAAAAATCCGTCGTTTTCAGAGTGAGTAGTTAATTTCTTGGCAAGTCCATCGTCCGTTAAACTCCGCAGATAGTTGCCCCCGGACGGTTTAATGGAGCCTTTAGTGAGCACATAGGCTTCGCCGGTAATATGAAGATCTATCGAGGAATGACCACTTGCATTGGGATCAAAATTTTCCAGGTGATTACCGCTGATCAATGCAGCAACTTGATTACGCGATAAGACCCCCGGAATCCAACGATCCCATAGCGGCATATTCATGCTCCTTGAAAAAAAGGGGCCTACTTACGCTCTCGCGACGGCGGATAACGCGCGGAAAGCATAGCGTGTGCAAATTCCGCTGTAAAGGCCAGCGCGCCGCATACCGGAGAGCGGTAGGATGCCAAACCGAACGCCGCACGCTTTCGCGTCCGGCACCTACCGCGCGATGTCTGCCGCTAGAATTTCGCGCAGATGCTCCGCGGTTTGCGGCAAATGTATGGCGGATTTTCCGAACCCCTGCACAGCGCCGGCGGCGATGGCTTTGGCTTGTGCATCGGGCAGATTACTTACCAGCATCAGCGGCGGACAATTTGGCACTTGTCGCAATTGTTTGATCAGATCAATGCCGCTGGAACCATCCCGATCTAATATGCGATTAATCAGCACCAGATTATAACGAGTTTGTTGCAGCAGTTTTTCGGTTTCCGCCGCTGTGCCCGCGATGTCCACATGTGCCGACACGATGTGTTGAAGGAAATCAGCAATGGCGGCATGGTCAAACCCGCATTGTCCTACATCCAGTACACGCACTTGCATTCATCAACCTTTCAAAGCATGACCTGGTGCCCTGTTCCATCCGTAATCACGGATGGAACAGGGCACCAGCAAAAAGTATATCCGATGCGTCGCGTTTTTGGCATATTTCGATTCTCCAGCAAACGGTACTTACCATACCTTAACCATTCATTTTGACGACGCGCCACCTTATCGCCTAAACTTGCCGACATGACATGGACGCCTGAAAAAATTGAATCACCCCGGACAATAACCCGAAGCGCTGCTCGCCCTCGCCTGATCATCTGCGATCTGGATGGTACACTCATCAGCCGGGATCACAAACTCAATAACGCCGATGTGGACGCCCTGGCGCAGGCCCGCACCGCCGGATTCACCGTGAGCATCTGCACCGGGCGCAGCGTCGGTGAAGCCATGGATATTATAAAGCCGCTGAAACTCACCGGCCCGGGCGTATTTGTTACCGGAGCCGCCATTTGTGATCTTGACACCGGTGCCACCCTGCACCGACAGACCATGGAAGCGCAAAAAGTTCGACAATTGATGGAATTTTTCAGTATCCTCGGACATGCGGTTTTACTGCTGGTCGAAACGCCGGATTTACCGCGACCGCGTTACATCATGACCAGTCATGGCCCCATTCATGCCGCATCGGAAGAATGGTTTGTCCGCAATAAAATGGCGGCTGAGATTGTTGACAATCCCGATGACGCCACACTTTCCCGCGTCCTGCGGTTGGGCATCGTCGCAGATCTGCCGCACAGCGCCAATATTACCCGTCGACTCGCCGATCAGTTTGGCCAAACTATTAGTGTACTGGCGTTAAAGGCCCCGGCATTTGATTGTCATGTCATCGAGATATTTGCCGCAAACGTTGATAAATGGACCGGCATTGAACGACTGTGCGGAATCCTCAATATTGACAGTGCCGATGCGGTTCCCATCGGCGATGATGTCAACGATCTGCCCATGCTCCGTAATGCCACCCTCAGTTTCGCCATGGGAAATGCCGCCCAGGAAATTAAACTCGCGGCCAAGCGCGTAACTCGGTCCCAGTCCCAGTCCGGAGTAGCGGCCGCAGTGCATGAAATTCTTGCGCAGATTAAGTCATAGCTGCGGGTGGCTGCCGCGGACGTTTAATACCTGACGGTTGCATCCCAACTGGTTTCCGCTACCGACATTACCGCAGGTGATGCTGGAACACGCTTACATGATCAGCACGGCGCGGAATCGCACCTTGTTGGTCAGCATGTAATCATACGCCTCAACAGCTTTTTCCAGCGGGAACTTTTCCACCATCACCTTGACGCCCGTCATGGCCGCAAAATTCATCGTGTCCTGCGAGTCCATCGCGGTACCGCTGGGCCAACCGGAGATGGACTTTCTTTCGCCAATAAGCTGCAATGGCGAAACCGGAATCGGTTCGGCTCCAGCGCCCACAATTACCAGCCGCCCTCCAATCCCAAGAGCGCCAACCAGCGGCTGCATGGATTTGCTATCCGACGAAGTGGTCAAAATCACATGTGCTCCACCCCATTTTCTCAGCACCTGAGCCAGTGCCTGTTTTGAGGTGTCCACATATTCATGTGCTCCGAGTTGCATTGCCAATTCCCGTTTGGAATCAGAGCCGGAAATGGCAACCGTGCGAAAGCCCATCGCCCGTGCGAATTGCACTCCCAGATGCCCCAGACCGCCAATGCCTTGAATAGCCACCACATCCCCTGACCGCGCACCACTGTTGCGCAGTGCGTTGTATGTCGTTACACCCGCGCACATCAGTGGTGCCGCATTGGTGGAATCCAACCCTTCAGGAACCAACGCCGCCGCCTCCTGCGGTACTACGCAATACTCGGCATAACCGCCATCATAGCTGATCCCGGCAATCTGCTGTTTAGCGCAGTGAATAAACTCTCCCCGTCGGCACGGGTCACACACAAAACAATGTCCACCATGCCAACCCACGCCCACCCGTCGCCCCGGCGTAAAGTTTTTCACCGATGATCCGACGGCATCAATAACGCCGATGATCTCATGTCCTGGAATTCGCGGATATGTGATCCCCGGAAACAATCCCTCTTTAACAAACATATCACTATGGCACACACCACACGCCTCCACTTTGATTCGGATTTGCAGCGCTCCCGGCTCCGGAATTGGCCGCTGCACTAACTCGAAAGCACCTTTTGCACTTGCCACCTGAACCGCACGCATTGTCTTCATACAAAATCCTTGCATATAACCACTTAATTCCGCGTACCCTCGCGTAAAGGTAATTTTAGGCGTGATAAACACGTCAGACCACTTAAAGCTCCGGTTGTCGTTTTTATCATGTGCCGTTTACATCAAACCTGGATGGTGGCCGATTCTACCTGACCGACGCCCAATACTCATTGGGATGGTTGTCCATAGGGAAACAACGATATCGCCAATTCTGTGCCACCGCGCCGGGACTTACTTCGCAATGTCTGGGGTCACATATTGCGGCCCGGTGGATAGCTGCAACTTAAGTCCCGACGCACCAACTTTAACTTTCATATTCTCTGCGCCCAAATAGTTGATTACGTGATAGGTTCCCGCCGGAAGTGGCAGTGTTACAACACCGCCTCCCGGCATGGGTTTTACCTCGCTCCATGCCACCCACCGCCGCTGGTGGCCACGCGCGAATACCAGCACAAAATCCTTGGGATTATTCTCTTTCAGACGCTTGTCGAAATGGAACCCACGCAGCGTGTGCGTCAGCGTGCGGCAGGCGAAAAACGCCGGTTTCGGCGTGTATATCCAATGCCGATGGGGATGGTATTTGTATTTGACTATCCCAAAATGGCGTTCCTGATCCGAGCGGGAATGGTTGACACCAATACTGATGGAAACAATCGGGAAGTTGAGTAGCCCATTGTTTTTACCACCCCAGTGCATGGATGATCCACGGGCGAGGTTGACGCTTAATGTCTGCCAATGGTTGCTCTTAGAATAAGATTGGTAGAATTGCAGACACTGGCCGGAATGATCGACGACTCTGACCAACATCGACTGCCGATGCGCCGATTTCACCTGGAAGCTCAGAGCATTGATTTTCACGATGGACACGTTACAGCTGGCTTCCACATAATTGCCGCCGCCAGAAAAGTTGTAGTTGAGTATGCCCACCGGCCTCCGGTGATCCCGGATGATATTAAAGCTGCCTTTGGCCCCGGGGAATTCCGCGCCGTTCCAAAATACCCAGCGATGACCCCTGGCCAACAGGTGCAACGGTTGCATAACTCCGTCCCGGCCCGATCTGGCGAGGTGGGAGATTTCAACGCGGCCACTGAATTGCCGCCCCACTGCGGGTGCCCCATCATTATGCCAGTCATACCAGATGGAAAGAGGAATGTGGTCCATGAGATTGGTTAAGAATTCCCGTGCCAGATATTTCCCCTGCCGATCGGCATCGCCTTTCATCCATGTTGTTGAATATCCCCATTCGCCGGAAATCAGCGGGACAACCTTGCCCGCCGGGGCGTAATGCGCAATGAGTTGGCGAAAATTTGCATAGTCCGCCACGACGGTTTCCGGTGGCGTTTGGCGATAGGGATGAACGGTAATGGCATCGAATTCTTTGAGCACCCCATCTTGCAGTATCTGCTTTAACCATGGACGATCCATCCCGGCCAACGCGGGTCCGACATACAGCGCGTGTGGATCGGCTGTATGGATGGCCCGACCAACTTCGATCGCCAACTTGGCGTATTGCGCCGGAGTCGCGTGTCCCATGCCGTTGGGTTCATTATACATTTCCCACATCACGCCGTAGCCGCGAAAAGTGTTAACCGCTGCCGCGGCCCATTTTGTAAAAGCATGACGCGCCGCGGGCGTGGTGGGAAAGGTCCCGTGCTCATACAGCGGATTACCATAGTCGAGAATAAACACAGGCCGAATGTGATAGCGCCGCAGCGCGGTAATCAGACGGACATAGGGTGCAAAGTTGTATTGCCCCCTTGTGGTTTCCGTGGTACCCCAGACAAAATCCATGCGAATCCAGCGCACGCCGGTAGCGGCCAGCATCCGCATTTCTCCGGGGCGAGGATTGGTCCAATGAATGTTAACGCCCAAGCCATCGGGCACAGTCGGGCCAGGAATCCAACTGGCCATCCGCACCGGTGCCATTCCGGCGGTTGCGGGGTTCGTCAGCCCAATCCGACGAACCACGTTGGTTTGCGGCCCAGCCCCCAACGAATTGGCATTATGTAAGTACGCACACAGGACGCCTGATAAAGCCAGGATCGAAACCGTCACAGAATTAATCCGCCCCATTGCACTCATGACGTTGCTCCGTTTCAGATTTCCATTTTGCGGGCTCCAGATGTCCGCGCGGGCCATACTTTGCAAAATACGCGTATGCTCCATACGGCTCCGAAGATCAGATAGCCTACCAGCCCAATATATGCCGTCAAACCCAGAAGGGCTTCAGTTCGGATACTTTCTTTGTCATCTCGGATCGCACCACGCCCACAACCTTTTGGCCCGCCGCCAACCCGTAATTACGGAGGGAACAGGGCACTAAGTTTGGATGGTTACCAATTCCGCCACTCTCGCAGGAGTCAAAGAATAAGCCCCGAAGGCGGACGGTCTTCCTTGGCAGCGGCCCATTCTTTGTTGGGTTTGTTGCCCATACGGAAATAAAGTTCACCACCGGCGACAATATCGGCGTGCGTAAACCAGGATCGGGTCAATTCCTTGCCATTGAGTCTGGCGCTTTGAATGTAGCAATTTTCCGCTGAATTGTTTTCCGCGATGATGGTAAACGTGGTTTTGTTAGCGAGGTTATAAATTTTAGCTCGGTTCACCAAGGGGCTGCCGATGACGTACACTCCTGTGGCCGCGTTGACCGGGTAAAAACCCAACGCGCCAAGCGTGAAACAACTGGAGGTCTGGCCAACATCATCATTACCGGGAAGTCCCTTGGGCGTGTTGTTGTATAATGCCAATACTTTGCGAATCCAATACTGCGTTTTCCATGCCGCACCGGCAAATGGATACAGATATGGAATGTGGTTGCTGGGTTCATTGCCTTGGGCGTCCTGCCCCACCATGCCGGTAATGTCCACATCATAGTTGCGAATGTGCGATGGCGCGGTGAACAGGGCATCGAGTTTGGCGATGAATGGCGCATCTCCGCCATAAAGACCAATCAATCCCTGCACATCCTGCATGACGTTGAACGTGGCCTGCCAGGCATCGGATTCGGTATAGTCCGCCCAGTATTCCTCATTGGGATGGAAGGGCCGAAATGGCCCTTCCCGCCATTGGCCGTCTGCGGTTTTGCCACGCATAAAGCCGGTTTTTGGATCAAAGAGGTTCTTATAATTCTGCCCGAAGTTATAAAACATCTTGGCGTCATCATGCTTGCCGAGCAACTCGGCCATAGCGCCGACGCACCAATAATCATAAGCAAAATCCAAGGTGCGGGAGACCGCCTGCTTTTGCCGCTCGTACCCAATTGATTTAGTCGCCGTCTGCGGCGCGGAGGGCAGATAACCATAATGCCGAAAGGCCGCCTGCATTTCCCGGCTGCCGTTGGCGGTGGCACCCAACAGGGCCGTGTCCCGCATGGCCGCATAGACCGCCTCCACGTCATAGCCGCGGAAGCCGCGAGTATAGGCACCAAGAATCATGCCGACAGCATGAAAGCCCGTCATGCACCACGTTTCGTTTCCCCACAACGGCCAGACCGGCAGTGCATGGGCGTTGAGTTGCCGATAATCCGCCAGTAGCGTGGAGATCATGTCATTGGTTCGGTGTGGCTGAGTCAGCATGATAAAAGGAAATTCACCGCGATAAATATCCCATATCGACATGGTGGTGTAATTGGTGAAGCCGGGATTGGGATGATTTTTATGATCCTCCCCACGATACTTGCCATCCACATCATTAAATGTGGTTGGTCCGACCATGCTGTGGTAGGCGGCGGTGTAAAACGTCTGCGTAAGTTCCTTATCGGGCAGTTCAGCGTCAAATACGCCTAAGGCGTTATTCCATTGCGCGGCGGCTTGGGAGGCTACATCATCAAAATTCCAGCGTGGAATTTCCACCTGTAAATTCTTACGTGCACCTTCGATACCGGTACCTGAAATGCCCACTTTGACCACCAGTGGCACATTGGCGGTGTTTGAAAAAGCAAAAGCGGCTTTAATTTTCGGCCCCGGAACTGAGCCGACCCCTCCGGCCTGAACCTTTCCATTCCGCTGTACCTGACAGGATGCAAAGGGACGCGAAAACTCCATGACAAAATAAACCTGTCGGTCCGGTGCCCAGCCATGCGTGCCGCGATAACCGCTGATGGTCGTGGCATTTTCAATAGTCAGTTGGGCTTCAAAAACAGTTTCGCCAAGGGCATGCACCAGATCCAGGATGACATGGCCCCGCTTAGCATCCGGAAATGTGTACCGATGCATGCCGCAGCGGTTTGTGGCGGTCAGCTCCGCCACAATTCCGGAATCCTCCAGCCGCACACGATAATATCCGGGCCGTGCGGTTTCGTGCTGATGGGAAAACCGCGAGGCGTATCCCGGTGAGCGCGGAACCCACCCTGATTCAACTCCGATCTGCCGATCTTGGGCGTCATGCTGCCAACCCGGACCGCCGGGATTCCAGCGTATTGGCCCGGTACCGGGCATCAGCAGCACATCACCGAGATCGCTGCCCCCACTGCCGGAAATATGCGTATGACTGAAGCCGCGAATGACATTATCCGGGTAAAAGTAACCGGAACAATGTTCCCATGGATATACAATGACGTTCCGGCCCTGCCGCCACCACTGCGGCTGGGCCTGGCCGGCCGTATCGGGGCTAAGCTGCACCAGCCCGAATGGAACCATGGCCCCCGGAAAGGTGCGCCCATAGCCACCAGTGCCGATCATGGGCCGCACCGAGCCAACGGAACCGGAAGCAAAGGCCTCACTCAACGGATCAACAACCGCATCACCCAGCGCGCGTCGCCCCTTTGGCCGCAATAATGCTTCACTCGCGGCTACCGCCGAAGCCGCAACGGTCCGCTTAAGAAATTCCCGCCGCTGTACTTGATTGTTTTTCACAGCCATTCCCATCAATCCTTTCATGATAGCAATTTGATCCAAAAGCTATGGATCTTTAATTTTTACCCCGTTCTTGGTCCCCTTGACGTTGCTGGTATCCGGCCCCACGCCCACGAGTTTCTTCATGGCCGAGCCGGGGTGAATCACGCGATTCCCAGCCAAGAGGATATTCTTGCATTGTTGGAGCCAGATCAGGCTGGATGTGTCGAAATGCTGGCACGCACTACTTTTCGGGTGTAACACTCGCGCAGCCGTGATCGGGAGCGTTGGGCCGTAATCTTGCAGGTCCGCCCCCCGGGGATTCGGGCTTTGCATAGGGTGTATAAAATCATTGCCGGAAATCAGCACACCACTGGCGTCGGTCACCAAAAGGTTGATGCCGTTGTCGTCCACAAAGCGGTTGGCGGCCACCACAATTCCGCGATGTCCGAATGCTTCCGAGCGAAAATCCGGTGCCGCAGTGATGCTTAATGCCCCGGCCTGCCGCCAGCCCGGTGCCTTTATCCCGCCGACGTTGCGGATGGTGTTACCCAAAATTAACAGGTGACAGCTACAGCCCGCCTCGTCGGCCCAGATTTCCGGTGTCACCTCAATTCCACCCAAGGTGCTGCCATCAATGGTGTTGTCCTCAATGATTCCGTTATCCGCTTTGATGAGTATCCCGCGACTGACATTTCGCTCCACCACGCAGCTGCGAATTGCGAAGCCGCCTCCATCAGCGTCAGTATCGTCAATGCGATCCCCACCAACCGCCTTAAAAAG
Source organism: Planctomycetota bacterium (assembly GCA_021785155.1). The sequence goes on along the minus strand of JAJYGE010000398.1, from coordinate 3,654 downwards.
TGGATGATTGACGACGATGGCGTAGTAAAACCGCGTAGGCCCATTAAACCCCAAGCCCGCTGCGGAGATGGCGTGGCGTTCGGCGCGGAAATGGCTGCGTCTGCTGATCCGCACACAGCGCACCTCGCCAACAAACCCTCCATTGGTCCCGTACAGCTTAAGTTTGTCGCCATCTCGGATAAAACTGTGCCCACCCGCCGGGAAGCGCACCGTCCAGAACCTCCCCGTCGCTGCCGCCAGCACCGCGTAGGCACCGTGGATCGTGATGCCATCATCGTCAGTCCCTTCAAAATGGCATCCAACCAGTGTCGGACCGTGGCGGACGCCGGGATACCCGCTGTGGAAGCCGTCCGCGTTGGAAGCCATCAAAGGGGGCACGTTGGCACCGTGGGGCTTACGTGGATAGGTGATCTTGTCACCAACGTAGTGGTTTCCACCCTCTCCACCCTCCTCGCGAAAACACATTCCTGTCCCCCCCATAACCTCTACGTGGCTGATAAGCATGTTCCGACAGCTAAGGAGTTTCACGTCAGTACGGATGTGGCTTCGAAGCGTAAGCATGTCGCCCGGGTGGACACCTGGCAGGTGCGGAAGACAAAACATTTTGAACTCCCGTGGGCCTATTCGCGTAATCCGGCAAATATAAACGGCGTTCCATGTGCCGGGCTTGGCTTTGTAGCCACCCGCTCGCGACCGGAAAACCGTCCCGGAGGGATGGGGGGAGAATCTGGCGGGGTTCGTTAGGTCTGCGGCATACCCCTTGCATATTCGTAAGACGAGGCTCGTTTGGCGCGGGCCTACGGCGAGAATTCTCCCCTGTGTATAGGAGATTGGATCACTGCGTAAGGTTACGCCCGCAAGTGTGACATTGCGGCAATTACTAAACTCAATACCGCCTTTGGTCGGATCAGCGCGTAGCAGTATCACGCCGTTGCCGACGATCCGGAAATTCCGCATTTTGCTAAACGAAAGGTAAAAGCCGCCCTGCGGATCGGGTAGTTTGTAGACTCCCCGCGGGATTACGTATTCCCCTGCGCCACGCGCATAGGCCCGCATTATGGTCGGCAGCAGCGCGGACGGACAATTGGGGCCAGCTGACGGGTACACTTGCCGTGCTTCGCTGGTACGTACCGCCACCGCGCCCCGGCTCGTGCCCGTGGCCCAAACCGCAATGGCCGTCACAGCCAGCACCACCACAGCGGAAAGACAGTTTACATTTGCCGCGCGCCCAAGTAGGTACACCACAAAAATATCTCCGGAAAACAGGGCCGCAGAAATCGCATTTTTCACACTGTCCGCCCCCCGCAGTCCCTGCAATCACCATCCCTGAAAGGGAAAACCACCCCAACTGAAGCGCGCTTGGACATTCGACATCGGTACCCATCGTACAGAGCCGTCGTTGTACATTTCATGCTCGCCGGCGGGGAGGGCACTGCCCATGCCCTCGTCGGCGTAGTTGGAGCAAGCTCCGGTGGTGAACCACCAGTTGGTCACCCCTTGCGATCCGGTCTGACTGACGAAAAGAGCGTTATCGGTGACCAATAGCGTATTCCCTGCGGATTGCGGATTTAGGGCCGGTTCGTGCGCCGGACTGAAGTTATAACGCCCACAGAGACCATTGCCGAACGGTGCCTGCATGACCCCCGTTATCCATGCCGCAAGGCTACCGCCCACGGTCAGGGCATAGAGATCGTAGGATGGGCTATAATCTTGGCCTTCGTCGACCCAGTAGCTTAGGCCATTAACAAAAGAAAAATTGTCACACAGTCCTTGGGAATTATAGTAAGAAGGAGGTACCAGTCTGGCCTGAACGGCACCGCATTCGGTGTCGGGTGAAAATAGCAGGCTTATCCCTCCTGACGTGTCTGGAAGAAATCCGGAACGAGGGTTGATGATCGGTTGATTGGCGACATAGCCGTAAGAGGAAACGTAAAGTGCGGACAGTCCAGCCAACGGCGCGTATTGTTGGCTCTGGGAAGGGCCAAGATTGGGGTCCTCGAAGTTGTAATTGGCCACACAAGCCAGCGGATACTGTCCTCTGCTTGCGTTGGCATATTCATGCAGAGCGATACCGATCTGACGCAGATTGGAAGCCCCTTGAATCCGCACCGCCAGTTGCTTGGCCCGAGCCAGCGCCGGCAGCAATAGAGCAATCAGGATTGCGATGATCGAAATCACCACCAGTAACTCGATGAGCGTAAAAGCTGCGCGGCGATGCCGCGAGAAGTCAGAAGCTAGGAGACAGGAGCTGGAACAGATTTGAAGCGCCGCGCTTCCCTTTACTTCCTGCCCGTGGATTCTGTATTCTGTATTTTGCATTATACACCTTCTTTCTGAATCGGGACGTTTCATGAAAGACTCCTTATTCATGTGTCGAGTGCGAAGTTTTCAGTTCCCAGTCGCCGGTTGGAGAAAAGAAGGCCGCGAGATTTCACCTCCTCGGCCTCCCCTTTGCAACCCAAATTAGGAGCCATGCCGTCAGACCGTCTTCCGCCGTTTCAGCAACAGCACGCCCAAACTGCCCGCTGCCACCAAGCCCAGCGTGGCCGGCTCAGGCACGGGTTGAACCGTAAGCGAAAAGTTGCTTATGTTGCCCTGCCCGACCGAGTTCTGCAATCCCACATCAATAATACTCGGATTGGGACTCAAAGTGCCTGATCCCACCTCTGAGGTCCCGGCGGAATCGGTCAGGTAGCCTTGGTAGGACCATAGGTTGGATCCCGTGTTCAGCACAAGGGAAAGGGTATTTGAACCGGAAGTATTGTTCACCACTCCAACCATTTCGGTGCCGTTCCAAGCTTGGGTATTTCCTCCGCCACCGCCGAGGTTGGCGGTCGTCATTTCCCATGGCGAGGCCCCTCCACTATCCCATCCACTGCCGACGGCGGTCATGAACCCCAGTCCCATCCAGGCACCGTAGTCATTTGAAGCACTCGCAAGGCCGGTAATGTTGAAGCTGGCTGAAAGAGTGTAGACCTCTCCGGTGACCGGAGTAAACGGCAGGTAGGCGGTAGCGTACCTGGTGGTCGTCGCGCTCGCTGAGGTATACCCGCTGTCTGAAAATCCATAGGTGTTTGAGGACGGTGCCGCCCAGGTGACACCCATCGACCCCGTCGTCGGAGCCGCACCGTCGAGTGTACCCAGCGTGCTGCTGCCGCCGAAGCTGTCTTGATAAATAATGTTACTGGCCGAAGCCGGGCCGACCAATCCCGCCAACGCCGTCACCGCGAGCGCCGCAGCCGCCAGGGAAGAACCACGTAAAACGGATGAACGATTGGAAAACATAAACGACTCCTTCCGCTCCATATTGGAGCTGTTTGAACTGCCCATTAGCCGAATGGACGACGGTTTGTCCCGATACATCGGGACGGATCTAACGATACTGAATTTTGTGCTCATTTGAGCCTCCTTAAAACGTTCCTTCTGGGAACTGCCTCGAATTGCCCGCCTGTCGGACGGGTGCGGTTCCGCCGCAACGTGCGGCGGACGAAATTGAAACTCTTGCCTCTGATCTGATCTCCCCAGTTCCCGGCGGCCATTAATACGGCTGCCAAGAAACCAACCGATTTATTCGGCGGCGTTGCTCCTTTCCGCCATACCAAAACACCTCCGACAATTTCGCGCTATTCCTCAATGAAATTCAGGCCGAGCCAC
>JAJYGE010000174.1 GCA_021785155.1 Planctomycetota bacterium | reverse complement strand
AACTTGCCCAACTTGGGCAACTTGCCCCCGAACTTGAGCATCTTGAGCACCTTGAAATTCGCAAGGTCTTCTAACTCCTAACTCCTAAATGCTGGCGGTCCCGCCGCGTTGCAGAAGTGGACACAGGCCCGACACATCGGGGCATGAAAATAACCCGGAGGGATGGACGTTAAGAGGCCGGCAATATTCTGACGAATTGTTGCCCAGGGGGACGGCAGAAATACGAAAGCAGTTCTTCCGCCCGGAACAGCCCGAAGCCAACGACAATTAACGGCTTGTAATATATGCATTTTTCCACCATCTTCTAAATTGTCAGGGAGATCGCGGTGCGGAAAGCCGATAATCTCCGCCAGGCACTTCACAGACCATCTGTCCAGTAGTTAAGGCAAATATTTTCACGCCTGATTGCGCCGGAGTTTTTCCATTAATCCTTACGCTCGCTGCGTTACGCGCGGGAATATATATTTGAGCTCTGATATTTGGCGGAACCACAATATGCAACGTAACCTGATGGTTGGCAAGCCGCCAATTGCTGACGATTTTTCCCAGCACCGAATCATAACTGACCTTCACCCATTTAAGATTGTCCACAATTTCAGGGCGGATTTCCAGTTGACGCCCCGGCTTGCGGGCCATATCCAGACGGATGCCGCCCAGACCCTGAAAGAACCATTGTTCAATATGGCCCAGCATGAAGTGGTCTTGTGAATCACCGGCGTTGCAGTTCCATGCTTCCGTTAATGCTGTGGCCCCGTGCGCAATTTGGTAGCCATAGCTCGGTGGCGTGGTTTGTGTGGCCATCTTATAAAGCAATTCCGATTGGTCCGCATCCGTTAATGCCTGCACCACATAATGAAATCCAATATCACCGGCGGTGGTATGGTACTTGTGCTTGACAATATTGGCGATCAGATTGTGCAAGACCTTACTACGGTTGATTTCTCGCACCAATCCTGTGGCCAATGCCATGGCATTGGCGCATTGGCTGCCCCGATCATATTGGCCGGTGGCGGGGTGATAGAACCTGCGGTTGAATGCCGCCCGGACGTCCCTGGCCTCGGCGGCAAAATGCCACGCGGCTTGGAGATGGCCCAATATACGGGAGATTTTTACCAGGGTGGTCAAATCTCGATACCACGTAGCGGTGGCGGTTACACCCATACTCGTTAATTGCTCGAAACCCGGTGCGCCAGGTCCCAGGTCAAACCAGTCGCCCAGGCCATACGCGAGAATATTATTCCCGGCCCGTGATTTCAGATAGTGCAGGTAACGGACCATCATCGGATAATTTTGCGATAATATCCGCTTATCTCCGAAATATTTGTAGGTAAGCCAAGGATCAAGCACGCACGCACTGCCCCATTCCGGGGAATCGGTGAATGCGCCAGGATAGTTGAAATATTCCGGCGCAAAATCCGGAACCATACCATTGGGCCACTGCGCATCACGCATATTGGCCGCCGTTTGTTCATATAACTTCGGCACAAAATAGTTGTCCATGATGCCCGGCCCCACCAGGTATGTATCCTCCAACCAACCGGTCTTTTCCCGCGTGGGGCAATCCGTAATAATGCTGACCATGTTATTGACCATGGCCATGGTGATGATGTGGTGAATGTGATTCAGCAGGCTGTTGCTGCACGCAAAATGACCGATGGTGGCTGAGGATGTGTGCGTGGCCTGCCCGACCACACTCATTACCACCGGTCTGTTGTCCACGCCGGATTTCTCCGCCGCAAGTGCGTCAATTTGGACGTAGCGGAATCCGAAATAGGAGAAAATGGGGTGAAACGTCTCCACCCCTTTGCCATCAAGTGTGTACACGCACCATATAGGCCCGGCACAGGACTGCCACTGTGTACCATTGGGATGCAGTAATTCAGATGGATACACAATAAGCTTGGAACCCGCCGGCCCTCGCGCTTGGATAATAAATCGCCCCGCCATATTCTGGCCCAGATCATACACACTCACACCCGGTTGTGGATGTGTGATGCGAACGGGCTTATAAATGTGCATGACCTTTACCGGCGGTGCAATTTGCGGCGTCAGCTTTCCGCCGGGTCCATTTACCACCATGACCTGTCGCCATTGGCTGTCATTAAATTCAATTTGATCCCAGCCCGGAATGGCATCCAGGGCATTGTAATCCTCGCCGCCGTAAATCGACGAAAATATCACCGGCCCCGGATCGGTACGCCACCGGCCATTACTGACAATATTTTCCCGCCTTCCATTTCTGAACGTGATGTGCAATTGCAGAATTAACTTGGGCCGACCAAACGGATTGGGCGAATGTTCATATCGGCGTGTTCCCTCCGGGCAATCGTACATACCGGTACCCAGCATGACACCGATCGCATTGTGTCCGCTACGCAGCATGGGGGCGACGTTGTACGCGTTATATAAAACCGTCTTTGTATAATCCGTCCAGCCCGGCTGCAGGACATCATCACCGACTTTTCGGCCATTGATAAATAGAGAGTATTGGCCCAGTCCGGATACGTATACCGTTGCGCGTCTGATCCGATTGTTGATCGCAAAACTGTGCCTGAAAAGCGGTAAAGCCTGGCGCGGGTTGGGACGATGGCCCCACGGTCCGCGGCCCCAGCGGGCAATTGTGCGGGCGTGTTTCCAACCGGCTGTGTTAAACCCGACGTTCTCCCATCCCGCAGCCGGTTGATGGTTGGTCGCCAGCCATGTTGCATCGATCGGCAAGTAAATCTTGGCACCGGATAAAAGGATAATGATCAGCCTGCCAATTAAGCCTGCATGATTGACATTAGCTCCGATATTGCTGGCTTCAATCGCCAGCATGTTCACTCCGGGGTGCAGCAGCCGGGTGATGTTGGGATGATAAATGGTGTTCCAGTTGGCTCCGCGCCATTGTGAGTTTTGTGCCGCCTGCACACCATTAACATAAAGAGTGAATTGTTCATCGGCTGTCAGATCAAACACCGCGCCGCGAATGCCGGCGTCGGCACGCAGTTGAATTTTCCGGCGAAACCAGGCCCGACTTAGGGCCGTGCCTCCGCCGCCGGAGTTGCCCCACATCCAGTCCAACTTTCTCAGCGGGTTACGCGGCGGTAACGGTGCGGCGATCCATTGGGCGTTCCAATTTACAATCGGTGGTACCGCATGAAAATCTTCCTGCAGTGGCACCGAGCGCGGTGTGGCGAAACTTGGGCCACTACCCGCCATCATGCCAATGAATCCCATAACCACCAATGCTTGAGAGTGTTTGAACCCTACCTTTATCACGCCAACCCCTGCTTCACTAAATTTTAGCGATTACAAACTTTTCGACCGGCAAGACTACATCGAACCTTGAGCCGCACGTACCAATGCGTCGGTCACACGAATGCCACAGTTGCGGCGTTGCGGCAACAAATCGCAGCACATTTGAGGCAAGCAACAAGCCCATTGTCGCACATGTTCCGGTTTTTCCAGAATCTGTAAGAACCCGCCCGAGCTGCCGCACCTTAGTATTGTTAAACCAACACCCCAGTTCCAGTGGGGAAAAATGTTCCGTCGCGGGCCGGGAAAATCACGCACATTGCGATCATGGAGTTCCTACACCCCAAGATTGCAGCCTGGACTGTCCACCGCGCCCGATAAAAACTACTCGGCGGGAAACACCAC
>JAJYGE010000139.1 GCA_021785155.1 Planctomycetota bacterium | reverse complement strand
CAAAGCCGGCGGCTATGTAAGGAATGCCATGGCGATACGCTGCCCGGAAAAATTGCCACACCCAATCGCAACAATTTTCCGACTTTGACTTCCCAGTATCCCCTGGGCGCTCTATGATTTGCCGCGATTGGTTTGGCACGCCCCGAACCGGATGCTGGCGTTTTATGCCATTGATCTTTAACGGGGCTTTTTGAGCGAGACTGTGACAAAAATATCAGGTGATAAACAGAACTCTGTTGCGAAGAAATTCGCGTTGCGAAGAAAATTTTGCGCGGGGCTTTCCGCGGCTGTTGTTGCCGCGCTGGGAAGCAGTTTTTGCCTCGTGCAGGCGCAGAACATTGAACAGCCAATAACCCCGACCATTTATCCGATTCTCAAGCCCACCGGAACCATCGGCGTACCGCTGGTGGTTGCGGCACAGCACACCACCACTTGGCAGAACAACGGTGGAACTTTACATCTATTAGCTGCGGGCCATGTGCGTATTGACGTCGGCTATCGTCGGCTCTCGGCGAACCATGCGGCAATCTGGTTGTATCCGCAGGGGCAAGGGCAATCGGGATATTATAAGGTGCAGATATATCTGGCGGGCCAAGTGGTTATCCGTGAAGGCACAACCAATGCGGCGGTGAGCACGGCCAATGAAATGCTGGTAACCACCCGCATTACCGCACGGGTCCGATTATCCGGCCCCCCACCAATGGCCCGCAATGAATCGAAAAATGCCATTGTTATCCGTGGCAGAAGGCTTATCCGGGAAATGGCTTCCGCCCCGCAGGCCCAGATGGCGATTCCCAATATTGAAATATCGCCAACCGAATTGGCTTTACGCAACGGCTGGTTTGCCCGTGGATCGCGTGTTCCGGTTGCACCGATTCCCGTAGCGCCGGCAAAAGCAACCTCTCTTTTAAAACCCAAGCTCGCAAAAGCTGCCGCTCCAACCCTACCAACGCCTGCGGTCATGGCAACCGGCAACATCATCACCGAGCAAGTTATTGGAGATCAACGCGTCACGGTGGCCAAAGGTGAATTTTTCCTGTTCCGACAATTGCCCGGACACAATGCGCTGGAACTTCGAGCCAACAACGCGGTCATGTTCAGTCCGGTCGCACGGGGTTCAGCCGCCAGCCCAAAAGCGACCGCACTGGAAACCACCCCCATCGCGCGTAAAGTGCAGGGCGTATATCTCGATGGCGATGTAACAGTGACGTATGGGGATCAGACGCTTCATGCCAATGAAGTATATTATGATTTCACAACGAATCGGGCGATTCTGCTTAACGCGGTATTAAGTTCGCAGGATATCCAGGCAAATTCGCCTTTGTATATGCGGGCCAAGGAAATTATTCAATTAGCGCAGGGGCAATTTGAAGCCAAATCGGTAAAATTATCGACCGATGAATTTTACCAGCCCCACTATTATATTGGCGCCAGCGCCATGACCGTGCGCAGCGTCTCAGCGCCGGCGCCGCCGGGCACGAAACCAAAAACCGCCTACTATGCCTTTACATCCACCAATACCACCGCCAATTTTTTGGGTGTTCCTTTTTTCTATTGGCCTTATGTATCAGGCACAACGCAGCAAAGCCCGTCGCCATTAAAGTCCGCAAGTGTTGGTAATTCCAGTATTTTTGGCGCCACAGTGGAGACGGATTGGAACCTGCTGGAACTAATGGGAATCTCACCGCCGGGGGGCGTTGTAGCGGATCTGAATATTAATGAATATTCCAGCCGGGGGCCGGCGACGGGTGTCAACGCCCGTTATAACCTTGACGGTATGCATGGCGTGGTCAATAGCGCGTTGATGTATGACACCGGCACCGATCAACTCGGAGCCAATCGGGACAATTTGCCCGTAACCCGGCATACGCGCGGTTATATTTCCATGCGGCACATGCAACAACTTTCGGATCAGTGGACCGTGGCGGTGGAAGGCAGTTACGTTTCCGATCCCAATTACCTTGAACAATATTTCCAGAACACCTATGCCACCGCTCCGGAGCAGCAGACATCCGTATATCTTAAGCAACAACATGATACGGAAGCCTTCACCGCGCTGGGAAAATGGAATCTGACCGGCTTTATAACCAATGCTGATCTGGAGAATAATGAATACTCGGTGCAACGTTACCCCGAAGCCCATTATTACCGCGAGGGAGATAAGATTCTGGGCCTGTTCACGTATTTCAGTGACAGCAGCGGCGGCATCATCAACGATCAGTTCAGCAATACCACCTCCGGCGTGCGGGGGCTGGAACTGAATTTTCCGGGATTAAATCCCAATGAAACTTTCTCCCAATATTACTTGGGAAACGGCTGGACTAATCAGCCCGTGGCCCGATTGGATTCACGCCAGGAAATAGACTTTCCTCTGGCCGTTGGCCCCGTACAGTTCGACCCGTTTGTCAGCGGTCGTCTGACCTATTGGGATACGAGTTTCCCCGTGGTGAATAATCAGTTGGGGGGCGGTACCACACGGGCCTGGGGAACGGTGGGCTTCCGCAGTTCCACAACATTCTCGAAGGTTTATCCGAATGTGAAGTCAGATTTGCTGGATGTCGATCAACTGCGACATATTATTGAGCCACAGGTCAGCATGTTTGCCACCGGAGCTAACGTGCAGCAGGGATATCTGCAACCCTTTGACCGCAACGTGGAAGGCATTACCGATGCCAGCGGTGCGGAATTTGCACTGCGCCAAACCCTGCAAACCAAACGTGGTCGAAAGGGCCACCGGCAGATTGTGGACTGGATTACGTTCAACGTGGCCGCGGATGTGTTCTGGAATCATAATTTGTCCGGACCTTTTAATCCCAATAATCCGCAGTATGCCGGGGCTCCATTCTCCACCAGTGATTTTGGCAATCCATTGATCGGATATTATGACTGGAGTCGGCCAGAGCTAAGCCAGATTGCCGACAGCATCAATGCCAACTTCTCCTGGCGAATCGGTGCCAACGTGGAATTCCTGGCCGATGAAAGCTGGAATATTGACTTGCAGCAGCTTGAAGAACTCGACTCTGGAGTAGAGGTGAATCAATCACCAAACTTAAGCTACTTCCTGGGTAATCGGTACATCCGGGCGGTGGATTCCGACCTGTGGACGGCGGCAATTTCCTACAAGCTCACGCGAAAATATACCATAGCAGCTTCGGAAAGTTACGACTTTGCGTTAAATCATAATGTCATGACAGATTTTACGCTGGTACGGGAAATTCCACGGTTTTATGTCGGTATAACGCTGGCCTATAACGCGGATACGGCGTCCACTGCGGCCATGGTAAGCCTGTGGCCGGCGGGTTTTCCGCAGGCGGGCATTACCAATCAGCAGGCGTTGCAGACCATTGCGCCATAAATGATGCGGGGAACTATCTGTGACTAAAAATTTCGCAATATATGGTTTAGTTTTGGCGGCCGCCTTCACCGCTGGGCCGGTGTTTGCTACGGGCGTAGATAATGGCATGATGCCATTGCCAACGCCAAACTTCGGCCCGGACAATCCGGCAAATGTTGAGGAAACAGGAGGAACCCCGCCTTCATTGGCGGCATATCATGCCCACCGCCAGCTCCTGCATGTTACCATGCAGTTCGGGTATTTTAATGATTACTGGTTTCGCTATCATGATGTGGCCCCCAATCGGCCCAACCTGCAAAA
>JAJYGE010000291.1 GCA_021785155.1 Planctomycetota bacterium | reverse complement strand
TGAAACCACACCATCCGTCGGTGATCCTTATGATTACACCGATATGGTCTTTGATCCGGTGACCAACGGTTATGTGCGAACAGAACCTCAGCAAGTGCCGGTCGCCGCACCCCAGGCTCATTAAAGGCTCTGAACCGGGATGGTTTCCGTAAAGCGCTGGTTTTTTTTGGTTTATTAAACGGATTCAGTATTTCTGAAGCGAGAATTTATGGCTGAAGCATTGGCGATAACCCCAACAGAAGAACAGGTGGCCCGCGAACACCTGGCACACCATTTTGACACGCCCCAGCAACAGTTTGATGCCGGAAACTTGGGTATGTGGATGTTTCTGGCCACAGAAATGCTGCTCTTCAGCGGGTTGTTCTGCGCCTATGCCGTTTTTCGGGCCATGCATCCGGAAATATTCAAATATGCCGGTCAATACCTGGACCCCATTTCTGGCCTTATCAATGCCCTGGTACTGCTGACCAGCGGTCTTACCATGGCCTTGGCTGTGCGTTTTGCGCAAACCGGCAAACGCTTTGCTTTGAGCCTCTGCCTGGCTTTAACCATGCTCGGTGGCGTAGCATTTTTGGCCATTCACGCAAAGGAATATTTTGACAATGGCCAGGCCAAACTCCTTTGGGGAACCCATTATGCTCCGTCCGTCGGGCCTAATGGCAAGCCGGTTGCGCCGGTCACCGGCCTTGTTCCGCCGGTTGCTAAACCCAAACCTGTTGCCAGCGCCGGCTGGACCCGCCTGGACGCCTTGGGCAAGGCGGGCTTTGTGGTTTCGCATTCCGACATTCTCCCCGCGCCAGCCGGACCTGCCGGTGTGGCTACCGCACAAAAACAGACCGCGCCGGAAAACCCCTTCCAGCCGGCTAATGTGCAGATATTCTTTGGTATTTATTTCCTGATGACCGGCCTGCACAGTTTGCACGTTATTATTGGCATTATTGTCATAGGCTGGATGCTGATTCGATCATTGAAGGGTGAATTTGGCCCCGGTTATTATGCCCCCGTTGTATACGTCGGCATGTACTGGGGCGTGGTGGATATGGTCTGGATGTTCCTGTTTCCGTTGCTATACCTGATTCATTAATAAAGTATCCAGATTTTAAATCGCATTGGAAAAATGCCGACGCTTTAGCTTGAGGTCTTATGTCTTCTGATCATGCCAAAACTGTTATACCGGCCCGCACACATATTCTATCGGTACAAACCTTAGTGGTGGTTTGGGTGATACTTTGTGCTCTGGCCATTGGTAACTTGTTTATTGCCAAATTGAATCTGGGGCATGCCAGTGTGTTCATCGAACTAGCTGTGGCCGTTATCATGGCGGTGATTAGTGCGTTATATTTCATGCACTTGCGCTATGACAGCCTCTTCTCGGTCGCCATTTTATTGCTGACGCTTACTTTGATCACGCTTTTTATATCTCTTATTCTCATTGATGTTGCCGCCGATCAACCGCAAATGTATTCCGGCGAGGCTCAGGAAATGGTGCAAATTGAACAGCACGTCGCGGGGTCCAATTCTACCCCGCCTGTGGCTGTAAAGCCCGTCATGCCAGCACCAGCCAAGTAATATAAGGCGGGTCCGATGTAGGCCGGTTTGAGGGATCTTCGATTTAGGCCGCGCGTCCCTAATGGCATGCCGGTGTCCTTGTAAGGGCGGATGGCCATTCAATTGTGGTGCAGGTTTTCCGGCCTGCCATTCAAAACGGAAAAATATGGCCTGCCGCTCAAATGTAATAGGCTGGGATTTATGGCCGGGGAACTTCAATCTGAAACGCCGGATGCCGCCAAACGCTATGGCGGTAAACAGTTGCACGTTCCCGGTGCCGGAACCCTCGGCGTTTCGCTGCTGGTTGGATCACTCTCGGTCCTGTTTATTTCCAGTCTTATTGGCTACATCTGTTATTGGTTCTCTTTTCCCCGTCCGGTTACAGTGCATCTGCCATGGGGCCTTTGGCTTAGCACGGCGGTACTTTTTATCAGCAGCATCACAATCCACTGGGCATGGCTTGCCATTCGTCATGATCTTCAGCGATCGTGCCGGAGCGCGCTGCTGGCCACGCTGGTACTGGGAATTGCGTTTCTTTGCCTGCAAATCTGGAATTGGTTAGAAATTTATGGCGCATTACAAAGCGCCGACCATGCCCTTAAGGCCCTGCACCCCCAATACGTCTCGCCCATCGGCGGCATGCGCATGGCCCATGCTCTGATCTATGAAAAACAGGCACTGTTCGCCGCATTTTACTTTTTTACCGTCATGCACGCTGTTCACGTCTTCGGCGGCCTGATCCCTCTGGGCGTTGTCAATGTCAAGGCCCGCAAAGGCGTCTACTCCCGTAACTATCATCCCGGCGTCCGCTACTGCCTGATCTACTGGCACTTCCTCGACGCCGCATGGATTCTGATCCTCATCACGCTGCTTATCACGTTCTAATCCACCGCCCCGTATTTCGCCTATGCTTCTGAATGAAGGATCAGATTGAAGCATCGTGGAGTTCCTGCGGATATTCGTTTACACTTCCTACCCATGCAGGAACCGCAATTTCAATCTGTTACCATCATCGGCGTGGGCTTGCTGGGCGCTTCATTGGGTCTGGCGATTAAACAACACGGTTTGGCAAAGCGGGTGCTTGGCGTGGGCAGAGCCGGCTCGCCGTCGAATCAGCGGGCTTTGGATATTGGTGCCATCGACCAAGCCTTCACCGATCCCGCGGCTGCTGTAACTGAAAGCGACCTGGTGGTTCTCGCGGCTAACGTGGGGCAATTTCCGACCCTGATGGCCGCCATTGCGCCGGCGTTAAAAAGTGGCGCACTGGTGACCGATGTGGGTTCAACGAAACAACAGATTATGAAATGGGCCGGCAAATTGCTTCCCGGTACCATTGATTTTATCGGTTCGCATCCGATGGCTGGCTCGGAAAAGCGCGGCCCGGAAAACGCCCGTGCGGATTTATACCACGATGCCCTTTGCCTGATCTGTCCGCCAAAACGGCGCGGGCGCGGTGCGTTTACCGGAAGCCGCGTACTGGCGGCAACCGAAAAAATGGAGCGATTCTGGCGGGCCATTGGCATGCGAACGCAACAATTAGATTCTCTGCAGCATGATCAATGGGTGGCCCTGATCAGTCATATTCCTCATGCCGCGGCTTGCGTGACCGCGCTGGTGGCGGGCCGCAATGCCGATGCGGGCGTGGCCATTGCGGGGGGCTTTGTTGATACCACGCGTGTGGCCTCCGGTGATCCGGGCATGTGGACGGATATATTTTTGACCAATCGTGTGGAGATGAATAGGAATTTAAATGTTGCCATGCAGACTCTGCGCAAGTTGCAAGTGGCCATTCGCCGTGGTGATCAACCGGCGGTAAGGGAATTTCTGCAAACCGCCAAACAGCAGCACGAACTGCTGCTTTCCCGCCGCAACGCGCGATGAATCACATCGCCTGCGCCAGGAGTTCGTCGGGATTTTTACAACAGTTGGTTTCATCGGTAAACAGACCGGGCACAAAATGGTATTCCGGATGCGATTTGGGATGAAATGCAAGAAAATGCAGCCGGCCCAGGCCGGTGTTGTAAAGGCAGTGCGGCTTACCGGGCGGTACGACAATGGTGGTTCCAGCAGCCACACTGCGCGGGTCCTGACCGATAAAGACAATTCCTT
>JAJYGE010000062.1 GCA_021785155.1 Planctomycetota bacterium | reverse complement strand
AGGCCTGCAGCTATTTGATCGGTTGTCGTTGCCCCATTGTGACGAATCGATACCAACGATTGTGGGCCAGGCCACGCTTTGAATACCGATGGTTTCCCGCTCCAGGTGTCCTTGCTGCGGCGGGCACGACTAAGCTGATCCATCTGTCCGCGCAGAAATGCTAGTCCGGCCCTTGCCTGCCGTTGATAGCGTCGTCGCGGCAACATGGACAACGTGCGCAGCACGATGGCCGTGTTATATGCTGGCTCCACATTGCCGTAAAATCCGCCGTCCATGTGGCGGGAGCGCTCAATAAAGTTCATCGCGCTGCGGACATGCCGATTCGTCTTCGCAGCGCCCGCCTCGATATAGCCACGTACCACCAGCGCCGTTACTGCCGGTCCATAGCGTCCCAGCCATCCACCGTCGCGGTTTTGTCTGTGTCCCAAATAGGACAGGCCCCGGTGAATAAGCTCAAAGGCGCCGGCTTGCGTGGTGACGGCTGATTGTGCACGGTGGTGTTTAACCTCTGCGGGTTGCGGCGATCCGAGCGTAAGAAAGGACGCGGGCAGAATCACCAGCACCATGCCGGCGGCGGCACTGCCCAGCCAGCGGCGACTGCAATCCACGGGGCTATCATCGTGGATGCCAAATTGCATCAGCCGGTGCATACGAATATAAAAATCGGATCTCCCCCCGATCAGCCCGGCCGCGGGAAACAAGGGGCGTTTTTGACGCTGAACTGACTTGGCCAGAGCCAGCATTAGTTCAATGTATACGCCGCATGACGTCGCCGCTTGCGCCGCGGTCTGATCCGCCAGAAATTCCTGATTTAAACGAATTCGGCGGCGCAACAGCCAGTAAAGTGGATTATAAAAAAATAGCGCGCCGACAACGGCGCAGAGCATCCGCGAAATAGTATCACCCCGCCGGATGTGCGCCACTTCATGCGCAAGCGCTATACGAATGGTAGTGCGGTCATCATTGACCAAACTTCGGGGAAACAAAATCGCCGGATGAAGAAGGCCGCAGGCGGTCGGCGTGCACACATCATCGGATACCAGTATCACCGCCTTGCGAGATCCCGACCAGGGAGTGCCGGTGAGATCAGCGATCGGTGCATCATATATCCCGGTGAGAGCAGCGGCTCTTATTTTCGCCCGTCGCAGCAGGACCCATCCCAGCGTTAACCGACCGGTTAATACCAGCACTCCCAGCAGATAACCTGCTCCAAGCATTTGTGCTCCGTCGGACAGTCCCTGCCGCAAGATCGTTATATGCGGAGACCGCCGAATTGCATTTTTATGGTTTTGCATCGTGGTAGAGTTTTGGGGCTCTGCATCTTGAGGCGGCATGCCAATATGAAATGGTGAACGGGTTACAGTTGGTTTCGCAATCGCTTGCGCTGGCAGCAACCGGAGAAAAATCTTCGGCACGCCGGGAATCGCAGTCAGCAGCAGCGCCGCCGTTGCACCAATGAAAGCCAATTCCCCCAACCGCTGCTGATGTGCCGGCTGGCGGAACAACAACGAAGCCAGCGCGCCCACGATCAGCACGAGGCTGGCGGATATTGCGCTATTGAAAAGCCAGTAATCCAGTGTGCCCATAGTAGCCCGCTAATCAGATATCGGGACGCGCTGCCCGCGCCGGGCGGCCCGCAATTTCTTTTCCAGTTCTTCGATCTCACTCGCGGATAAATCGGCAACTTCCACTGCGTTAAGCACCAGTTGATCCACCGCACCATCAAAGATTCGATTAAGAAACCGCGACAGCACTTTGCGTCGGCTGTGCAGGGGGCGATACACAAATGCCCTGCCTTCCAGCCGGTGCGATACGAGCCCCTTATCTTCCATCATACGGAGAAATGTCTGCACGGTATTCTGCGCGATGCTTTCACGCTGCCGCATGAATTCATACACATCCCGCACTGTGGCCGAACGCTTGTCCCAGAGAATTTTGAGTATCTCCAGTTCGCGTTCAGTTGGATTTTCGCCAAATGTCATAACTTCCTCGCTAACAGCAATCACCTAATAATTTAGGCTATCAAGGCGCGGGCGTATTGTCAAATCCCGCGTCCTTGGGCTGCCCGGCCATCAAGCGCAAGTATTACGGGTGTGCAATTTGTTCCACTGATAGGTCAATATCCAATATTCGCAATGTTATAATTCAATGTGAAAAAGTTGCTGCATCGTGTTGTGGCCAATTCATTGCCCGGACCAATCTCGATTTTCGCGTCGCCCTCGGATGACGTCCCAGTTTCATGCGGCCGCGGTTCCTGCTTATAAAAGAAGCAGAATCGGTGGTTGGGAGGTCAACAAATCGCAGGTTCATTCAAGTCATGCGAGCAGAAAGGGGATCGCTGCTTAGTTCCCCCGCACAAATCTGCGAGACCAAGCCCGAAAGTAAGCGAAAGAATGCGTGTGCCTTTATTTGTTCGCCCTTCCGCCGCACCCGCACAACGGTGCCGCCATCAAAAATTGACACTGGCCCGGATCAGAGCGATCAGCGCGTCCGGATATACGCCGCCGCCGGTGTTGGTGAAATACTGTACATCCGGTTGAAGTGTGACCCCACGGCCAAGATAACACTCATAGAAGCACTCGACGACCATCTCGTAAGGCTTGGGCGTACCGGCCTGTGAACTTATGTGGGCCCAATCAAGACCGACAGCGATTTTATCGTCGGGGCGCCCCGGAATAATTCCCGCGCCCAGCAAACCGGCTTGAATGGAATAGTCGATTTCGCTGACGCGCGAGTCGTTGCCGGTGAAGTTGCCCCATGCCGCCACACGCTGATCGCACTTCGCCGACTGCCAAAGCGTCTGGTCCACAAATGCCCATCCACCGCCCGTGCCGGATTGTATTCCGCCATTCAGCGTCGGCAACTGGCCGGTGCGCCAGAATGCTCCGGCTCCCATCGTCCCCGGCATATTGGCCGCAAGGTGGTAATTCTGATCCAATTCGATATTCAGCGAGGTTCCATTGGGTTCATCGATAGTAGCGAGCGTATTGAGCATCGCATCCAGAGCCGTCGGATGGGAGCGCCCATTAAAAAACGCACCAAGGATCAAGGATGTTCCAGGCATCGCCGTGACAAACGCAGCCAAGCCGGGTGCCTGCGAGGGTGGGGCGTTTTGCAGTGTCAGCGGCGCATCGGGCGCGGAGGGATTTACAAAATCGGTGGCGTCCACCGAAATATCAAAAATGTTGTTGGCGTCCATCCGCCCCGCCTGCACTGTAATCTTATCGTTCAGAAGTGTCTGCCTGTAATACAATTCATATAATTGGGTTGTCGGCGGATTGTCATCAATATAGCTGAATCCCTGTAACGAACCGAGTTGTATGTCGTTGCCATTCGGGCCGAAATGAAAACGAATGCTGCTGACCACCGTTCCGCCCGGCCAGCGAAAGAGTTTGTCGGTGTCCATGTTCATTCCCAAAGTGAGACGCGCCCGGGATACAAAATCGTGCGTACTTTTTCCGCCCATAAGATTCCAACTATTGTCATTGACACCGTAGCCGTTGAAAGTTATTCCGTGGTCGGCCAGCCCGGTGCGTGCGCCAAACCAGTCACCGGTAAGCGTATTGATATAGGCACCGGATCCCGTCGGGGCTTCGATCTCGGTGGTTGCCGCTTGTGTGGCCGGCGCGGAGGCCGGGGCCGTGGCGGCGGCGTCCATGTAGT
>JAJYGE010000587.1 GCA_021785155.1 Planctomycetota bacterium | reverse complement strand
CGAGAATATTTTTTTACCGGCCGTGCTTTCGGGCTTGGGAAGCACCATGGTTCATCTGTTTCGGTCCGTCAGCGGTAATGTGCGGACGATGCAATATCCTGAAGAACGTCGGGAAGATAAACCGGTCCTGGAACAGGGCATGGATGTGCAGCGCTATCGGGGGGTGCATCGATTAAACCGCGATGAACAGAATCGGGTCAAGTGCGTGGCTTGTTATATGTGTGCAACCGCCTGCCCCGCCCATTGCATTCATATTGTCGGAGATACCGCACCGGATTCCTGGCCAGACCGCGAAAAATATCCCATTAAATTCGATATTGATGAGCTGCGATGCATCTATTGCGGCATGTGCGAAGAGGCCTGTCCGGTTGATGCCATCGAGTTAACATACGAATACGATATTGTTGGCCTGACCCGCGAAGAGATGATATTCGACAAACAAAAGCTTCTGGCCATCTACGACCAAACCATCAAGCGTCGGCCCATGTAGTGCATCCGGAACAAACCGTAGTGACCCGGCGTGGAGAGATTATTTCACCGCCAATGGCCGCGTACCCAGACGTACCGCCCCCGATAGGGTCGCCAGACCCAATGGCCCGGAACCCAGATGGCGGGCCGCCCTGGGGCCGCGACAACGACCCCCGCAACCGGCGGACCGGGACGAGCGACAATTATCGCACGTGTAGCGCAACCGGCCAATACGGACATACCGAGTAAACCGAAAACCATAACTTTAGCGGCAGTTGTTTTCATGACGGCAACTCCATCAATCAGAAAGCTTCAGGCTTTCCTGTTGGAGTTACACGCACCAAACCGCCAAAGGTGGCAAAATTGTTCCGATTCGCACGAAATCGGGTTATCGGCCCGCTTTAAGCTGCCGTTCCGCTTCGGTCCAATCCGAGGTTGCATCGCCCGGACCAAATCCACGTTTCAGATAAATCTGATAAGCGCGCTCCGCAATTTGTTCATAGGTTACGGGGGCTTTAGGGGCAGAACTGCCGGCCTTGGTAGCAGTCAAAGTACCGCTGCCTTTGGTTTCCGACCGGGCGACCGGGGTAGGAACAGCAGCCGGTGCGATGGGAACGGCGGCACTGGTTTTGACTGGAGCCGCGGTCGGCGTGGTTTTTTTGCGAGTAACCATAATTCGATCTCCTGTAATGGCGGCTTGCATAATATCAAGCCAAAAAAAGTTCTATCATCGTCCATGACCACCATGGGCGTGCGTGTATTCGAGCATCCATGCCCTCGTTGCTCTCAAATTTCCCCCTGACGGATCGTTAGAAGTTTTCAGCCCATCAAAAGCCGAAAAAGAATATTTTTCGGTTCGGACTTTACTAACCGTCACATCCGTTGTATGAATTTATAGGGCGTAAGTCAAGTGACTTACAGGTAATGGTCGATAAAGACTGGGCGTGATTGGTCAAAACAGACGAAAATCGCCTGTTTTACAATCTTTTGGATTGGATGGACGTGGTGGAATTTTTTACTAAGTCCGGACAGACTTCTACCTTATGCCCCAAAGAGTCTGGCCAGAACCGAAATTTCTCATTCATGGCACGCCATAATGACTATTCTGCCGGTGCAGCAGCAACAAAGGGAAAATAATTTATGGCGCGCGCACCAAAATTCGGACGCACTTTTTCGCGCCGCCCGATGTTTTCATTTCGTCCGCGCACCCGGTTCAAACTGCCCAAGAAATCAACGCCTTTGATAGTAAAAACCAATACCGGAAAAGCCAACGCCTTTGGTTGGAGCGCTTCGCTTAGCGTGGTGCTATCCGTATTGGTTCATGTGCTGATATTGTTCGTCTTTGTTCTGGCAATCCGGCTGTTGATAAAAGTCCCACCAGCCCCGCCGCTGCCATTAGTTGTTCCTCAATCCTTTTTATCCGGCAATCAACTTTCGCGCCCGGATAAGGTAACGGCGGCACCTACTCGAGCATCGACGCTCAAGCATTTTCTTTCCACACGCAACGCCAGCAATTCTGTCTCCCCAACGGCCCTCAATGCCATGCTCAATGGCACTGCGGCCAATGAACACCTCTTTGCCATAAGTCTTGGGCAAGGGGGCGAACTGGCTTCCAATAATGGCTCCATGGGAGCAATGGGGGTGCCGGGAAAAACCATTGGCGGAATGCCGGCGGTATCTTTCTTCGGTGTACAAACGCGTGCCAAGCGGGTGGTGTTTCTCGTGGACCATGCCGGGCGTATGGTGGGGCATCTTTATTTGTTGAAACGGGAAGTACAAAGATCTATCCGGCGATTGTTGCCTTTCCAACGATTCGCGGTAATTGAGATTTCCGCGAAGTACAAAATTTTAGGCCCGGACAAACTCCTGCGGGCTTCGCCGGCCAACCGCGCCATGGTGCTGCCGCGCGTTCACCGCATGATTGCGGAAAATCGTGACTATGGCCAGCTTCTGCCTTTCCTCCGCCCGTTTAAAGCCGCCTGGGCCATGCACCCCCAGGTCATATTTTTTCTCACCGATGGCTATGTCGATCCCCGACTGATCGCGGATATCGGGGACTTAAACCGCCAATATCCGATTCGCGTCTACACGTTTACATTCATGGGCGATAACAAACGCCACCAGGAAAACCTGAAGAAAATTGCCGCGGAAACCGGCGGCAAATTCATGTATTTGTCGCCTCGTGTGCTCGAACGCGAGGGTTCGGGGGCAGCCCGGTAATGCTGTTTTACACCGGCTGCTTGAGTTGATCAGCTTTGGGTAAATCCTTCAGGCTTGCTAAACCAAAGACTTCCAGAAAATGTTTTGACGTGCCGTAAAGCATAGGTCGCCCGACATCCTCGGCACGACCCACAATTTTTACCAGATTGTATTCCATAAGCGTGCGAATGACTTCGCCGCAGGCCACGCCGCGAATCGCTTCAACATCAACGCGTAAAATCGGTTGCTTGTAGGCAATAATAGCCAGCGTCTCCAGTGCTGCGGGGGTCAGTCGGCCTTCATCACGTTTGCGCATTAATCGTTGAATGTATTGGGCATACTGCGGCAAGGTAAGTATCTGATATCCGCCGGCACGTTCTTCAATTCTGAACGCCGCCTCGCGCTGATTGTAAATTTCATTTAACTCTTCCACCGCCAGCTTTACCGCCCGCAGCGAATCCAAGCCGAGCGTCTGGGTGATTTTGGCCGCGGATAGCGGCACATCACTGGCAAACAGCAGGGCCTCAAGCACCTGCCGCAACGGCATGTGTTCAGTCGTGATCGGCTCATCAAGTACCGCACCGTCGGCTTGCGCCTCGACGGATGAGGCAGGTGCCGGATCGTCAGCAGCCATCGTAACTTCCGGGGTGGATATTGCCGCAGCATCTGTAGATTCGCTGGGAACGCTTTGTTCCGAGGACTCTTGCGGCGCAGATTCTGATTCAGTGAGTGTATTCATGGGTAAGAATTTACTGCCAGTGGCGCGCCGAGTAAAGCGAAAGACCGGTTGGTCGGGCAATTCTTCAAACATTTTACGGGTTCGATCACATGATCATTGGGCAATTCAGACGGATGATAACCGGAAGCCTCGGCTGAAGTGGACACGTTTCGTGCTATGCGATGGTAATCGACGATCAGCACTGACCACAGATCACCCGATGACACGGATACGACGGGAAAGTTTGCACAAGGAGGCAGCAGAGGCAGGGGGAGGACG
>JAJYGE010000306.1 GCA_021785155.1 Planctomycetota bacterium | reverse complement strand
GCACGCCACGATGCAATCCGGGCTGGTGCTGGATACCATTGGTGAAGGCGTCTGCATGATCAACCCCGCCGGTCGCATGGTATGGAGCAACCGCCGGATGAAGCAATGGTCGCCGGAAGTTATTGAGCGGATCGGCAAGGCCTGTATGGAAGCCATTTCGGTATTTACCGATCCGCAGCCCGCCGGTCGATCCGAAAATCATGCGCCGCGTTCCCGCAAATTCGCCATCAGCATTGGCGATTCACAATTTTTTGAACTGGTCTGTTCGCCGGTACATAATCAGGAAGATAAAATTTCGCATGTGGTGGCGGTCTGCTGGGATGCCACACACACCCGCCGACTTCAGCAAAAGCTTGATGCCATTGACCAGGCCGGTCGTGAACTGGTGCGTCTGGAAAAAGATGCCATTGCGAAACTTAATTTCCTGCAGCGCCAGCAGCTTCTGGAGGAACGCATCATTAAATTTCTTCGGCAGCTCATGCACTTTGATCACTTCAACATCCGGCTTTTGGATCCATCAAATAATAAACTCGAACCGGTCATCGCGGTGGGAATGCCGGAGGAAGCGATGGAGGCGGAACTGTTTTGTGAAGTGGAAGGCAACGGCATTTGTGGCCACGTCGCGGCGACGGGCCGATCCTATATTTCCGCCGATGTCGCCAAAGATCCACGTTACGTTGCGGGGTTGGATACCGCCAAGTCCAGTTTAACCGTACCTCTGATGCTGCATGATAAAACCATTGGCGTGTTGAATATTGAATCGGATCAGTATGCGTTTTTCACGGAAGATGACCGGCAATTTGCGGAAATATTTGGACGTTATGTGGCCATTGCGTTAAATGTTCTGGACCTGCTGATGCTTGAGCAGCGCACCAACAGCGGCAAACTTGTGCAGGAAATGGCCTGCGAAGTGGCCGGTCCGCTCAATGACATGATCTATGATCTTGAGGTGATCAAAGAAGCCAATATTGATAATGCCGCCCTTCTGCAGTCACTGAACTGCATTCTCAATAATGCCAATACGGTGCGGCAGACATTCTGGAGTTTGTGTTCCAGCCCGCAACAGGTATTCGGCGCTCACGATCAGCGCCGCCTTCCGCGCGAAGATCCGCGCTTACACGGCAAGCGCATTTTAGTTGCCGATGACCAGGCCAATATTCGCGAGACCATCCATTATGTTCTGACCTATTGCGGCTGCCATGTGGACACCGCCGCCGATGGTGCCGAAGCACTGGCACATCTCGCCGGCCAACCCCGCTATGATCTGGTGATCTCTGATATTCGCATGCCCCACCGAAATGGGTATGAAGTTTTTGCCGCCGCGCAAAAAATTGGCCACAATCCGCCGGTGATATTGATGACCGGCTTTGGTTATGATCCAGATCACAGCATCGTACAAGCCTCTAAACAGGGACTCTCCGCAGTGCTTTCCAAACCGTTCAAAGTGGAAAAACTCATGCAGGAAATTTTCAAAGCGCTGGCGATTCAGTAAAAGCCCCGGGGCGAATAGCTTCTTGTGGCCATCACTTTTTTGCCAAATCAATTAATCTGCGCGAAGGCTGGGAACCGCGACACAGTTACGAAAGGCTTTACTGATTGGCGCTGTTGCCCGAGTCTGTTGGCGCGTTAGCCAGAGCTGCGGTGACAATGCTTTGAGCTTCAGAGATAATACGCCGTAGATGGCTGGCGCCCAGAAAACTTTCGGCGTAAATTTTGTAAATGGCTTCGGTACCGGAAGGGCGCGCGGCAAACCATCCATTTTCCGCAATAACTTTCAGTCCGCCAATCGCTTTGCCGTTGCCCGGCGCGGTTGTGAGAGACGCCTGAATTTTTTCACCGGCGAGAGTCGTAGCCGTTACCGCACTGGCCGAGAGCCGTGACAGCGTGGCTTTTTCCGCGGCGTTGGCCGGAGCCTCGGTGCGCTGATATGCCGGTGTACCAAATTCGCTGGTCAGGTTGCGGTAGATTTCACCGGGATCGCGGTGCATCTTGGCAGTCATCTCGGCAGAGAGTAATCCGAGGATAATGCCATCTTTATCCGTCGTCCAAACGCTGCCATTTTTGCGCAGAAATGATGCGCCCGCGCTTTCCTCACCGACAAAACCCAGTGATCCATCAAGCAAGCCATCGACAAACCACTTGAATCCAACCGGCACTTCATAAAGCCTGCGTCCAAGTTTGGCGGTGACGCGATCAATGATCTGACTGCTCACGAGCGTTTTGCCAACTGCGGCGGATTTTCGCCAGTTGGGGCGGTGCTGAAAAAGATAAAAAATGGCGACTGCCAGAAAATGATTCGGGGGCAGTAACCCGACACTGGGCGTGACGATGCCATGTCGATCATGATCGGTGTCGCAGGCGAAGGCTATGTCGAAGCGCTTTTTTAATTTTATCAGGCTTTGCATGGCATAACGCGATGACGGATCCATCCGAATTTGCCCATCCCAATCCACCGACATGAACCGAAACGTCGGATCGACATGCTGATTCAGGATCGTCAGATTCAGTCCGTAGTGCTCGGCAATGCGGCCCCAATAATCCACGCCGGCACCTCCCAGCGGATCCACGCCCACCTTGATGCCGGAATCATGAAGAATCCGCATATCAATAACATTGGCGAGGTCCGCAACATAGGCATGAATATAGTTGTGTTGATGGGTTGTACCGGCTGACAGGGCGCGTCGCAGGGAAATTTGCTTTACGCCCCGCAAACGGGCCTTGAGAAAAGCGTTGGCCTTGGCTTCGATCCAGGAAGTGGCGGCAGTATCCGCCGGGCCACCGGTGGGCGGGTTGTATTTAAAGCCACCATCGTGCGGCGGATTATGGGAGGGCGTGATGATAATACCATCCGCAAGACCAGTTTTTCGTCCGCGATTGTATTTGAGAATGGCGTGCGAAATAACCGGTGTGGGCGTGTAGTGCGTGCCGCTGGCGATCATGACATCGACACCGTTGGCGGCCAGTACTTCCAAGGCACTGGCGTGTGCCGGTGCGGAAAGGGCATGGGTATCCATGCCCATAAACAGCGGGCCGTCAATACTGTGGAGTTTGCGATACAGGCAAATCGCCTGAGTAATGGCGAGAATATGCCACTGATTAAAGGCGGTATCGAATGCACATCCGCGATGCCCCGAGGTGCCAAAGGCCACACGCTGGGCGGGCACGGACGGATCAGGGGTTTGAGTATAGTAGGCGGTAATGAGTTTGGGCACATTGACTAAAATTTCCGGGGGTGCCAATTTCCCTGCCAGTTTACTGATATTCAATTTTGCCTTCCTTTATGCTATTGACCGTGGGCCAATTTCAAACATCTATTTCTGAACTAGTTTACAGCCCGGGCTGGAGCCGCACCTATCCGTGCGCGGCCTGGTCCATCATGTAAATAAGTTCGCCATCAACAGGATGCACATTTGCGGCGGGAATCAGTTCCGGATTCACATCCGCCGCAAGCAATTGTCGCACCACACTTTTTTTCTTTGCCCCCGCCATTAGAAATACAACTTTGCGAGCCAGATTGATTAATGGAAAGGTGAAAGTAATGCGATCCACCGGCGGCGGCAGTGTTCCAGGTGGGCTGAAGGTAACCAGCTTGCTTTGCTCATGCCGGGCCGAGAGGCCGGGAAAAAGCGATGCCGTATGACCGTCATCCCCGAGGCCCAGTAGAATTA
>JAJYGE010000519.1 GCA_021785155.1 Planctomycetota bacterium | reverse complement strand
CCGATCTGAACAAATACGCCGGCCGGATCGCTTACCCGACGTCGATGCTTCCAGAACCGCACGAAAGCGTCCTGCAGAATATCCTCGGCGTCACTACGCGAGGCTCCCCATTGCCTGGCAAATAGTAACAGTGAGCCTCCGTGCTCGTCGAACCAAGATTGCCAATCCTCCTGTCCGGCCACATGATCCCCTTCGCCATAACCAGAATAAAGACACGACGGCCATGGTTTTTTGTCTATGGTGGCACGGAGTTTCGTTAAGACACACCGAAGCAACCACATGACAAGTGTAACAGTTTAGCCGCTTTACAAAGTGAATGGAACGAAACCGCTACAAGCTGTCGTCAGCAGTTCATGCGGTAGCATCCGTGCCCAGAAAAATCCCGGCGTTGCGTTTCCAAATGGGGAATTTCGCCCGACGAAACACACGCCCTGATCCCAATCATGCGACGTTTATTGTACGAATAATATGGAAATGCACCTGTAATAAGGGCAGATCAGAAGTTAAATGCGATGCGATTGACCGCCGGCCCGGCCTGATTGCATTCTAACTCGCCAGTTGTTCGTTAGGCGTCAGTCCCGATGACTTATCGGAATTGTTCACTGAAGCGAAGCGCCAACGCCGCCGCCGCCGCCGCCACCCGCTAATCTGTGCTAATCTGTGCCACTCACCGTGCCAAGGATGCTGCTGCTTGTCATTGTAAACTTTCATGTTGGGTTTTACAATTGGAATTTTTCCGGGTGGCGTCCGGAGTGTCCGTTATGATAGCAGAATTGCGGCGTTGCGTTGCCACATGGGAAATTTGGCACGGCGAAAAGCTCGCCCGCGCGTGGCCTGATCCCATTCATGCTCGGTCCAATGCAGAACGCTTTGAGCTGATACGGTTCCGGAAAAACTCCGCGGCTGAAAATCCGGATGACTGGCGGCCAGGGGCCGACGATTAAAGGGGCACACGCTCTGGCAGATATCACAGCCGACAATATAGCCCGCTTCGCGCATCGGGGTGTGAAATTCCGCGGGAATATCCGCGCGATTTTCCAGCGTGAGATAACTGATACATTTACTGGCATCCATGCGATAGGGAACAAGCGCATCGGTGGGGCAGGCGTCAATGCAACGGGTACATGTGCCGCAGCGATCCGGAACCGGTGCATCAGCCGGCAGCGGTACTGACAAAAACAATTCCCCCAGAAGAAACCATGAGCCATGTCTGGGATGAATCAGCATGGTATTTTTTCCAATCCATCCCAGTCCCGCGCGCGTGGCCAACTCCCGCTCCAGACACGGCCCGGTATCGACATACGCACGGGCGGTAATATCCGTTGGAATCAAGGCCCGAACCACGTGTTCCAGCTTGTGCAGCAGGCCCGTAAAAATGCGATGGTAATCCCGCCCGGCGGCATACGAAGCGATTTTTGCTTCCACATTGGAAGGCCGCACAACGCTGCCGCTGGAATCGGAATATTCATCTTTCCCGGCCTGCGGTAAGCGTATTGTTTCCGCAGACTGCGTGGTATCACCAACTTCCGCCGGGGGTTTACCGCGATCCTGATGATAACTCATGGCCACGCACACCGAACTAACCGCCCAGTGTAGATGCGAATGAATGTCGATTTTAGCAGCCTGCATCCGAGCCAGATAATCCATCGTGCCATGCCGGCCATGCGCAAAAAACTCGGCAATATAATCACCATGCGCGGAAGCCTGAACATCCGCAATTCCGACAAGATCAAATCCTATTTCACGGGCGGCATTTTTTATCGCCAGGGCAAGATCATGCGCTTGTAATACATTCACGCTTGCCGGAGCAACGGCCCCCGGAGCAACGGGCGTATTTTTGCCGCGGCTGCTTGGCGGGAATTCATACATGGGTTCCGGTAATAACGTCATTGTCACAAATTTCAGGCGCGTCAACTGCTTTTCGGCGCTTTACCCTCGGGAGCGGCGGAGGTGCTTTCACCCTTGGGCACAATTTCAAGAAGATCATCGGGTGCCGGTTCACTGTCCGCCAAGGCCGCCTGTACCTCCGGATCGAGGTCCATGTGTTCCAGCGCCTCTTGGTTCATGCGGTCAATCGTGGGTGTGGGGATTTCCTTAATGTTGGGATCATGTGTGGTGGCAATCCAATAGCGTAACGCGAACCAGACGACCACCAGAATCGCCACGCCGCCGCCGACAAGTCCTGCCATGAATGTTTGTGACATCGCCGCTATGACCAAGCTGTCCATCACCGCATCTCCCGATCAAACCACGAATTGGCACAGCGGCTCGCGCCGCCGGATTTTACATGCCGCCATTATAACATCATCAGAGCACTTTTTCCCATTCAATTCGTTCCAGGGCTGGATCGCGGTGGCGTTCAAATTGTTGCGTGAACATCATGTGGTATATGCCATGGTTATCCAGCAGTTGTTCATGGGTACCCTGCTCGACAATTTTGCCTTCCACGAGTACGGCAATGCAATCAGCGTGCATGATGGTGCTTAAGCGATGGGCAATGACAATGGTAGTGCGATCGCGCATCAGTTCAACCAGCGATTGCTGGATAAGTTTTTCCGCCCGGGTATCAAGTGAACTCGTGGCCTCATCAAGAATCAAAATCCGTGGGTCAGCCAGAATGGCTCTGGCAATACTGATGCGCTGTTTCTGGCCGCCGGAGAGTTTGTTCCCGCGCTCCCCCACCGGCGTTTGATAACCTTTTTCCATGGCGAGGACAAAATCATGGGCGTTGGCTTTTTTGGCGGCATCGATAATGTCGGACTCATTGGCGTTGCGTCGCCCGAATGCGATATTTTCCATAATGGTGCCGTCAAAGAGATAAACATCCTGCAGCACCATCGCAAATTGCCGTCGATAATCCGCCAGACGAATATCACGAATATCAACGCCATCAAGCAGAATGGCACCGGAGCGCACATCGTAAAAGCGGGCGATGAGATTCACCAGCGTGGTTTTACCACTGCCGGAAGGGCCAACGACCGCCAAAGTGGCCCCAGCCGGAATATCCAGATTAATATGGTCAATGACCGTTTGATCAGGTTTGTACCCAAAGGATATATCCCGCAGCTCAATGTGAGCCAGCGGATTAGCCACGGCAATGGCCTTTTCCCGATCAGGCATATCCGGGGTTTGATTGAGCACATCACAGACGCGGTCCAGTGAACCGAGATTCTGCTGGAGATTTTGCAGCGAATCAATCATCTGCGTAATCGGCCCCAGAAGCATGAGGCTGTATACGTCAAACATCACCAGATCGCCGACCTTGAGTTTCCCCTGCAGCACCAGCTCACCGCCATACCACATAATGATAATGCCGATGGCGGGCACAAAAATCGACCAGCCCGTGGCCAGCAATCGCCCCAAAATGGAAGTGAAATACTGCTTTCGCACCAGCAGATATTGCCGGGCCCCAAATTCTTTATGTTCGCTGCGTTCCCGCCGAAAACTGCGGACCACCCGAATGCCCGAGAACAAATCACTGACTCGTGAAGATAGAATACCGCGATCATCTTGTATGTTCCGCCACATGGGCCGCAGACGTCGAAAAAGGACAAGGTGAATCAGCACCAGGGGTGGAATCAGCGATGCGGCCACTGCAAAAAGTTTCCAGTTCGTGGCAATCAGAATCAGGAGAATGCAAATCATGCGGAATATGGCACCCACCGGATTGACAATCGC
>JAJYGE010000355.1 GCA_021785155.1 Planctomycetota bacterium | reverse complement strand
ACTTGGACATCTAGGACAAGTTGAAATTCGCAAAGAACGTTGATCGTTGCCCGTCGCCATATTGATCCGTGATCAGTGTTCTTTGATCAGTGAAAAGGACTTCTAAATGCTGGCGGCCACAGCCGCCCAGAAACTGCCACACGCCCCTTGCGTGGCCGGCGGAGTAGCAAGGGTCGATAGTCTTTAGATATTGGTTATAATTGAAAAGCATTGGAGACAGGTGTTGAAGTATGGCTGATACCAAAAGAGATTTCTACGAAGTACTTGGCGTGGGTAAAACTGCGGCGGCGGACCAAATTAAATCCGCTTACCGAAAATTGGCTCGAAAATTTCATCCCGATGTGAATAAAAATGACAAATCGGCGGAGTCCAAATTCAAAGAGGTTCAGGAAGCTTACGATATTTTAAGCGACACGAAAAAGCGCCAGGCGTATGATCAGTTTGGCCACGCCGGGGTCAGCAGTGCGGCCGCTGCGGAAGCCGCGGCTGCGGCGGCGGCTTCGGGTTCGCCGCGCGACGGGTCGGGGTTTCGCTATTCGCGACGCACGCCGGGCGGAGCGACGGTCGATTTCGGTGATGTGGATATTGACGATCTGTTTGCTTCCATCGGTTCGCGCCGGCGAAAAAGCCGCCGTGGGGCCACAGCGTCGCCATTTGCCGCGGAGGCTACCGATGCCCCGGAAGCGGCGGGCACTGATATTGTGCATCATGTAACGCTGAGTTTTGAACATGCGGCCCGCGGAACAACCTTGGATTTGCGCTTTGATGCGGCGAATCGGGCGTTTTCGGAGACCATCAGCGTCAAAATTCCCGCCGGTGTGGATGAAGGCTCGAAAGTGCGCGTGCGCGGCAAAGGGCAACCCTCCATGATGGGCAGCAGCCGTGGTGATCTTGTGATTATTACACACGTCGCAGCGCATCCGTATTTCACACGTTCGGGTCAGGATGTCATATTGGAACTGCCGCTAAGCCCCTCGGAAGCCGCCACGGGCACCACGGTGCGTGTTCCCACACTTGATGGCCCGGTGGAATTGCGTGTACCGCCCGGAATTAACTCCGGGAAAAAACTGCGCATTAGAGAACGGGGTATCCCGCGGCGGGATGGAACCAAAGGTGATCAGTTGTGTCGAATTCTTGTGGTATTGCCCGAATCACTGACGGAAGCGGAAAAAGCGGCCTTGGCGGAAATGGATAAAGCGCATCACTTTGATGCGCGAAGCGCAGTTCCTTGGAAATTTTCCAACGCGACATAAACCGAATCACTGGGTAAGCCGACGTGACGGGACAAGCCCCCCGCCGACATGTATCGGGCGGTAAAGAAAACAAGGTGGAGTTGGTGAGGAACGAACATGGCAGCGAAGTTTACGCCACAGCGCCGGTGGTTTTGCGGCATCACAGCGGTGATGCTGACAGTGTTTTTCCATACTGTCTTGGCGCAGGCCGCTGCGGCACAGACCAGACCTGTCTCTCCGGTGGCAAAATCCGCGCGCGCGGTAGCCAGCCTGGTGCAATCTCTTGTCCTTGCGATTTTTCTGCTGCTGCTTTTTATTTTCATGGTCAGCCTGCTGGTAGCGGTGCGGAGAATTATGCTGGCGCGGCGCAGCCGGGGGCATGAAAAAACGGCGCATATTGATGCCTGGAAAATTGCCGGCCAGCGGCTGAAAACCGATGCGGAAGACACAATGAGAGAAGATTCAGACGATCAAACCCCTGACCGCTGATGCTGATTATCCCGCGACAAATAACGCGATTCAACCGGATTGTTTATTTTGCGGCGGGAGGTGGTGGCGATGCGGCCATTATGGGCGGCGCGGATTTGGCCTGCTTACTGGATTCCATGGCGGCCTGCACTTCAAGGATATGCAATTCCATATCCTTTTCAAGACTGGTCCATGTTTTTACTTTTCCGGTGTTGATATCATCGGTGGTTTGATTAAGCGCTGCGGCCAGAAGATTCAGTTGTCTGGCCCGATGCCTTACTGCCGCCGTGGCCATTCCGGGCTGGTCCAAATGCAGAAGCCTGGCCCCATCGACCTTCCATCCCGCGACAGATTGCCGGACAAAAATTGTCTGGCCATGTCCGGTGGTGGTGGGTGGAAATGTCACCTGTGCTGCGGCACCATGAATGGTGACAACGGCCTTGGGTAAAAGTGCCAAGAGTCGATCCATGCTGGCTTTAATTGAACCAAAGGCGTCGGCCATGCCGGAGGGAGGAGTACCAAGTTTGGAAATGGCGGTTTTGGTAAAGGTTTCGCTGGCCGATGAAATATGAGCAAAGGCCGCCACGGCCGCCCGCCCGGCATTTCCCTTCACCACGAGGCAGTGGCGAATGGACTTTCCATTTCCCGATTTAATTGCCATCGCGAGCGTTTTGATAACGGCGGTTGGACTGGCATAACGTGCGTCAACGACGTGCGGCGCAGTTGTCGGGGCCGGACTGGTCGCGGCGGTGTTTCCGGCGACATCATCGGCCAATGCAACGGGCGCAAAGGCCAGCAATGCTGCAATCACGGCCGTGCGGATCAGATGCTTAGTCATAGACATATCCTCCAAGGGACAGCATTTCAGACAATTACCATGCGCCGGTTGGGCAGTTGCCATCATTAACCCTCTTGGAGTTTAACGCTCGGTCATGGACATCATTGCAAATATTTTAGCGGCAGGCGTTCGGGCATGGATTCAATGATGTCCATGCGGCAACGGGGTCACAATATTTTGACACATATACGAAATGTTTTCTCGTTTTCGCTCAAAATAGAGCATTTCGCTGATTATTCCTGTTGGTAGTTTATCACGCTGTGCAGATCATATTTCTCGAATTTTTTACGGCCATTGAGGAAGCTTAGTTCAATAAGAACCGCGATGCCGACAATACTTCCGCCGAGATTTTCCACCAGCTGGCAACAGGCATCCATTGTGCCACCGGTGGCCAGTAAGTCATCAACGAGCAGACATTTCTGGCCGCGCACCACCGCATCACAATGAATTTCCAGCGTGTCCTGGCCATATTCCAAGTCATAGGTGATGGAGGCTTTTTGGGCGGGCAGCTTTTTGGGTTTACGAATTGGCACAAAGCCACAGGACAGGGCCTGTGCCAAGGCGGTCCCAAAAATAAACCCGCGCGATTCCGCACCGATAACCAATTCCACGCCTTTACCACGAAATGGATTAGCCAGCAATTCCACCGATAAAGCCAGCCCCGCGGGATCGCGCAGCAGCGGCGTAATATCTTTGAACACAATACCCGGTTTGGGAAAATCCGGCACATCACGTATGAGTTTATGCAATTCAAGCATCCAACGTCACTCCAAAAAAGCGGACGAAGCCGCGACAAGTATGATACGCCATCACGCAATTTTTTCGAGCCTGGGAACCTGTCCAAGTATCACATGCCCGGTGCGTCAAAGCTGCAAAATTGAAACACCCTTCATTAAAACCGGATTTATTCCAATAAAATAACTGAATATTTACAGCACTGCATCAATTCTTACATAAAATATCATTCGTCAGGATGTTGTGCTATGGGGGTGTCCATATTTTCTGTTCCCTCATCGGTCCGGCGGAACGGATGCTTGGGAAATAGCCCCGATATTGGCTGGTGGTTGCGAATAACCGCTGATTCGAGAACGGCCATGACGCAACACAATGTGCACGGCTCCAAGCGCGCGGGTTTGGAAGAAAGGCAG
>JAJYGE010000335.1 GCA_021785155.1 Planctomycetota bacterium | reverse complement strand
GGCGTATCCCACCACCATCACCGGGTCCATCGGCGTCATTGTACAGCTCTTTAATTTTCACCGTGCGCTGCGGTATCTTGGCGTGCAGGCTCCGGTATTTGTCAGCGGCCCCAACAAAGACACGGGATCGCCGTTTCACACCATGACGCCTGAAAACAAAAAGATTATTCAGGGTTTTGTCACACAGTTCTATGCGCGCTTTCTGAAGATTGTGAAACATTCCCATCCGGATGTGAAGAGCAAAAATTGGCCCAAGCTTACTGATGGCCGGCCTGTAACCGGCGAAGATGCGTTTCGCTATCATCTCATCAATGGTCTCGGCGGACTGGAATCAGCCATTAAACTCGCCAAAAAAATGGCGCATATTCATCATGCCAATGTGGTGCTGTACCGGCGCTATAGCCAATCCAGCGGATCCATTTACGCCCGCAGCACTATGCCGGCCCCACGCGGACAGCAGTTTAATCTCATGAATTTGAATCTTAACGGTGCCGAAATGAGCACGCTGCTGCATCCAAATTTCTTTTATATGTGGCAATAAACCCGTTGCCACGCGATCTCCTTGTGGCATGTTCAGCGACCATTGGTGCGGGGCACCATACACGTCCGCATGTCCATGGGTGTTTCATTTATTATGCGCCAAGCGGTGGAGTGTTTCCTCTATGACAGCGGGACCGCTGGACCATACGAAAAAAAACATGGCTTCCCGCAGGCGGCGTTGAGCCGGATGTTCCAACATCAAACCGCGGCCTTTGGCCAGTTCCAGGCACGCCGCAGCGCAGCGGAAACATATATCATTGCATTGGGCACGCAGCATCGCGGGTCTGGCAATACTGTCGGCTTCCACCTTATCGCCACCCATCGTGTAAACTTTTTGGGCCAGATCATGACGCTGATCACTCAATTCTTTGATGGCTCTGGTACACCCAATGGATCGCGATTTTCCTAATGTCTTAGCCAGTTCAATCGCCCCGGCCGCAACGCCCAAGGGCAAAACACATGTGTTAAGCGAGAAGCGGCGATAGGTGTTTCGCACGGCCAGCGCATCAGGACACGGGCCGGAGAGCACGTCATCCGCTTTGATCAGAACGCCATTGAGTTGAACCGGGGAGGTGTGGCTGGAATTCAAGACAGCCATAGGCGGTGCCGGGAGAATTTTCACCCCCGACTGCCTCATTTTGAGAGCAAACAAAAGCTGGTCACCCTGCGGGGTTTTAGCGCCGGCCACGAGGTAATGACAGTGATTGGCACCTGTTGCCCAGGGAATCAGGCCGGAAATTCGCCACCCGCGCGAATCGGGCACCGCTGTTACGCCATGATTCTGGTGCTGGCCGGACGTTGTAAGTTGCGCGATGCCAATGCTGGCGAAAATGCGGTTGAAAGCCAATTTTGATAGTAACGCATCCGCATTTTTCCGTGCTGGCCCCGCGGGCGCACAGATTAAAAATTCCAGCGCGGCATCGCGCTGCGTAAGAATCAGCGCTGTGCTTAAACATGCGGATGCAAGTTGTTCATATCGCCGGTGCAGTTGAATCGGCGGCAACCCGACTCCGCCGAACTTTTTGGAAATGGACCATCGCAAGGCACCGCATTGGGCCAGGTCATGAATATTCTTCTGCGGCCAGACCCCCGCCACATCAATGTTTTGCGCACGATCCGATATTTTTTGGAGCACCGCGGCCCACGATAACGAAACTTTCATAGTTGCATTGTACGCGTCTGTTTCGAGGCAGGCCAGAATGGTAATCCCGCAACGGTGATGCGGACTTCCCCACGACTGGTATAGACGTTCAATACCCGCCCGGGTTGGGCGTAGGCTTTTTTCACATAAGCCATTGCAATGGCCTGATTTCCCAGCATGGGTGACATGCAACTGCTGGTAACCCCCCCGATAATCGTTTCACCATCACGTAACGGTTCACCGGCCAAAGGCGGCACATCTCCGGGATTTTTCAAACCCACGAACATCCGCGCTACCGCCTTATGGGCGTGCATGCGGGCTACCACTTCCTGCCCCAGATAGCACCCCTTGGAAATATGCACAGCACGGGTGTACCAGTGGGCGGTTTCCATGGGAAGATTTTGATCGGATAGATCAATACCAAGAAGCGGCGTGCCGGACTCTATGCGCGCAATGTTAAACGCCGACCAGCCGATGGGACGTAATTGAATCATCCCCGGCTTAAAGGCTTCTGATTCCACGGAACCGTTAGCCGCGTTGAGCAAGCCGGTCCAGCAGGTCGCAAGAGCATCGCGCGGGAGGATAAATTCAAATTGTGGTTCCCCGCATTGATCATTGCGGAAAATGGTGCACATTGTTCCAAATAGTTCGGCGCGGCAGGATTGCAACAGTTCCGTCAATGCGCCGGTCAGGTTCTTACCGGCAATGCGGTCAATAAGGGCTCCGCAATCCGGGCCGATGAGGGTCAATCGGCCAAAGTCATCCGTGCGATTGCATATCTGAACATGCGCGGAAAACAGGTAATTATCCAACGTGCGGCAAAGATCTTGCGCCAGGCGCGCATCAACTTCCAAAAGCGTTGCCTCGTCTGATTGCAGCACGTTGATATCCAGAACAATACGCCCCTTGAGATTCAGCAGATAGGCGTAACAGCCATGACCGGCAACCAGAGATTTGGTGTCATTGGTCAGCAGATTGTTTAGAAACGCGAGGCGATCCTTGCCGGTCAACTCCACCACCCCCCGATGCGGCGCATCCATGATGGTCGCCGCCTTGCGAATCGCGGCATATTCCGATTCAGGTTCACCAAAACTTTCGATAATTTGAATTTCTGGACCATAGGGCAAATAACTGGCATTGGCGTGTTCGTGCAGGGGATACAGAGGGTTTTCACGCATGGCAATATAGTCTCCAGCACCTTAGCCGCACGAAAAGTATAGCATAATTGTTGCGATGTATCTGGCAAATTCACGTGCGGGCCATGCGTCGGGTGCGTCACACTTTATGCGGGTGTGGTTTTATTGCACCGCAAACACGATGCCCCCGGAGCACCGTCATGGTAATGGGGTGCCGCTGGTCCGCGCGAGGGCTGACGGCACCGGGTTATCACCACGGTGCTCGGGGGAGAGACTATTGCGGTGTCCGTAACCCGCGTAAAGGGTCACGCACACCGATAAACAGTTCGATCACGTTTTTGCCAATAGCTGCACTGCCGCCGGTTTCAGGCCATCGGCTGTTGCCCGCACACGGATAATACCGCCGGTGTAATCCGCGCGGGCCAGTACCATGCATAGTCCGTTAAATGCGCTGCGGAAATTCGCCTGATTCGGCTCAAGACATGCCGGATCGCCATTACCCACACCGGAATTATTACCCGCACCGGTGACACTGAAACGAATTTTGTTGCTGGCGGTTGGTACCATGCGCCCGACAGAATCCACCACCGTGACCGCAATGGGTACAGTATCCTGGCCATCCGCCCGCAGCACATACCGATCCGGTGTCAGCAACAGCGCTGCCGGTTGGCCAGTGGTTTCAATCCGATGCAATGCGGTTAAAGCGCCATTGTTATAGCCATACGCCTCAATATGCCCCGCCTTATATGGCACATCCCATTGCAGATGTTTCATACGCGGCATTTTCTTGCGGCCATAGCTCGTGCCATTGACGCGCAGTTCAATTTCATCGCAGTTGCTGTAACACCATACCGAAATCGTATGGCCTTCGTGACCTG
>JAJYGE010000187.1 GCA_021785155.1 Planctomycetota bacterium | reverse complement strand
TAAACCATATGAATAAAATCACGATCAGCCGTTAAAAGGCACCATTGCCGACGGGACAGTTCACCCAGCAGTTCTTCGGGGGAGGCCGTGGGGGCATTGGCCTCCGAAAGCTCCTCGGCAAAGTGTATGTGATGCCCCTGTCGAACCATTGCGTCAGCGACATTTGTTGCCAATCCACCATGAAGTAAAAACTGCATGTAAAAAATCCTGTCCGCGGCATTGCGCATCCCGGAAATCGATCCGGGTAATCAACAGAGCAATCGGTTACGCGGAGCGGCTCCTGCCGGTCAGGAATCCAGGACGCCGCGATGTTCGCAGTTCCGATGTCGGGATTATCCTCATAACCACGCCGTTCGCCAAGTGTCACCGCGAAGCATTATGTCGATGTTGCCGGCAATTGCACACTGACCGCCAGAGCCATGACCGCCGCGCGCACATTGTGCACGCGATGCACCAGCACGCCGCGCTGCGTGGCCAAGGCTGTCACCAAAGCGGTGGCTAAATCACGCTGGTCCCAGGTGTCAGATGCTGATCCCGCGGTTACATCGCTTAAAAATCTTTTCCGCGATGCGCCCAGTACCACGGGAAAGCCCAAGGACACAAGTTCCCCAATGCCGGCGATCAACCGCCAGTTATCCTGCGCCGCTTTACCGAAGCCGATTCCCGGATCCAGCAGAATGCGATCGCGGGCGATTCCGGCCGCCATGGCCGCATTCGCGCGTTGCCGCAGATATCCAAAGACTTCACCACAGATGTTGTCATGCGGAACCGGTGCCGGTGCCGGCCCCGGAGCTTCAACCCACAGATGCATTAATACGATAAAGCATCCACTCTCCATGACCACGCGAAACATGGCGGGGTCATGCTCTCCGGCGGAGATGTCATTGACCATTTGCGCGCCGGCGGAAATAGCGGCCTCCGCCACCTGACTGCAACGGGTATCAATACTCATGATGGTATCGCGACTGAACTCCGACAATTCGTGCCGGCGCTTTTGCAGGCCGTTAATCACCGGCACCACGCGGTGAATTTGCTGCTCTGCCGCCACCGGGGCCACGCCGGGCCTATGGAATGATGAAGCTTCACCTCCAACGTCAATAATTCCGGCCCCTTGTCGGCACAATTCGATGGCCTGCTCAATGCTGGCGTGATGATCAATGCCGGAGGTGGTGGAAAACCGCCCACCATCGCTGAAACTATCGGGAGTAACATTCACAACCCCCATCACCGTTGGTTGCGTGATTTGTCTATACGCCATCATACCCGATCTCCTGTTCCGCCTGACTTTCCCGTTCCAGAATTGCCCTTGTCGGAAATTTTCCGACCAACCGCCGAAATGCGGCACTGATTCGTGCCGGTTTCCAGAAGCGGATTATAACCGCTCTTAAAATGAATTGTCACGCCGGAATTCGTATCTCCCGGTCGCGGAGGCTTGTGGCAAGAATGTCGATCTTAAAAATAAGGCGATAACTGAAGAGACATACAACAAAAATCCTCTTCGTGCGTTATACCGCTTATGAGTCAGACCGATCTTGAAATAACCGATGCGGCGGCACGGGCGGCTTCCGCACCGGATGCAGTGCCCATTTCTCCGGCCTCGTCGGCGACGGATCATGCTGGTGGTCTTAAACGCGCCACACCGCAAAGGTTTTTTTGGTTGGCTTTTGCCGCAATTTTCTTATTGGGGGCGTTTCTCCGATTCTGGCGTTTAGATGCACAGTCGCTCTGGTGTGATGAAACCGCCACGTTGGGCCGCGTTTCAGGAAATTTCACGTACCTTTTGAATTCATTGATCGCAGAGGGCTTTCCGCCGGGTTGGTATGCGACGCTTTGGACGTGGATACAGTTTCTCAAAGATGTCATACATGTTCCCCTCGGCTTGATTACCACGCCGGAATATCTGCGCGCATTGGGAGCCGGTCTGGGTACACTGAATATTGCCGCAGGTTATTTTCTGGCTCGGCAGTTCATGTCGCGCCGGGCCGCGCTGTTGGTGATGCTGCTGGTAGCGGTCAACCCGTTTCTGGTTTATTACAGCCGCGATTTAAAGATGTACTCCGCATTTTACCTTATGGTCACGCTGAATATGGCACTATTTCTGCGCTGGCAAAATGGCCGACATTGGATTTGGGCTCCCCTCTATATCTTAAGTGGAATCGGATTGATCGCCTTTGATCTCCTGGGGTGGTTCCTGATACCCGTGCAACTGCTTTGGCTGCTGTTAAAGCGGCGGCATCGGGCGCTGGATGCGCCGATTTGGATACTGTGCGTCGGCGTCATGGCCGCGTGTACCGACGGATGGTATAAGTTTCACAGCCAGTGGCTTAAGGGAGCGGTAATCCAACACGGCAATATGGGAATCGGATGGGTAGATCTTTACAATGTTATGAATTGGCACACCGTTTTAAGCGCACCGACGGTGGATCTGCTGGGAATTCTCTGGCCGCTGTTCCCGCCTACCCCACGCATCATAGGCTGGTACGACTTGGGACCCGCCTACGCACAGCATCTTAAAACCCGTACGATTCCCTGGCTGGCGGAACTGGAACTGTGGCTGGTCATTCTGACCTTTGTCATATTGCTGCTTGGTCTGCTGCCTTGGCGGCGGTGGCTGGGTGAAACGCGTGATTCTGAAAAATATCCGGGAAAATGGTGGCATGTGGCAATCTGGATTCTTGTGCCAACACTGCTTTTTATTCTGGCGTCGTTGCCGCCGCAGAACCCGTGGTCAATTTTTCCCCATCGTGTTATCTGGCTGCAACGGTATATGGGCTTCATGGCGGTGGCGTGGGTGCTATGGCTAGCCGCCGCGATTGTGCGTTTGCCCACCTGGCCGATTCAGTTGATTGCCGGGGGCATTATGTCATTGGCGATGCTGGCCTCGGCGTTGACCAATAATCTGATCTGCCGCGCTGAACCTTGGTCCTTTATCAATCGCCCGATCATACAATATTACCAGCCCAAGGATCATCTCGGAATGTATGTCGCTTATTCTATGGAGTCCAATCATCCTAAAGATGATCCAGCAATTTCCCTTCTGGAATTGCGCCATATACCGTTAAAAAATATCGGGGTCTGGAATCTTCCCAATCCACTATGGTTTAAGATTCCCCGTTACGAGATACTTGATGATTCCGTCAAACGATGGTTGGGCGTCATTCAATGGGCGAAGGTCAATCCGGGACTCCATACGCTGGTGCTGGCGGATCGCATGGGCGACATCCATACCGGCCCGTTAGCCACACCGGCTGTAAAAAAAGAGTTGGGCAATCAGTGGAAACTGGTGAAAACCATACGCTTCAACTGGTATTTCGAGTGGCAATATTACTTCTATTCACCAATTCGCGTGCGCGTATTCCAGCGGGTCGCCGTAAAACCCGCCGTTAAGTAATTGCTTATCCGCGAACCAGTGCGCTCTGACAACCACACATGCGGATGGAGGCAGGAACAGGACCGGGCCTATGAAGATATCAAGACGTCGCTCATTGGTTTTCTGTTGTGCGGCCAAGTGCAGGCGTTCCCAGCACCCGCAACGTCCACGGCGCGCCAGGACGGTGGCCGGCGCTCTATTACAGAGCTAGTCCCTAAACCAGCGTGATATTTTAATTTTTGATTTATTTTCTTGAAAAACGAACTGGAACGCTTGACTTTGCGTATTTGTATAGTAATATAGACGCCAATACAGTTGTATGCAAGGAG
>JAJYGE010000321.1 GCA_021785155.1 Planctomycetota bacterium | reverse complement strand
CCTGCCCGCTTTGGATCGGTAAAACGGTGGAACCGTCCGGCTTTTCCGTACGCAATATCGGTTCTAATCCCGCCTGCCGGATCGAAGCAACAACTTCGGCAATAACTTCGGGTTTACGCGGGGCGATGGCCAAGCGTAAATTCGGCCACGTTTCCCTCAAGGCTTGAAAGGCTCTCAATATAATGTCCTGCTCCCCGGGCCCGGTGGAACCCGCCACAAACAACCGATGTTCAGCCAACACGCCCAGCGCCTCCGCCATAGCCGAAGCACCGGGAATCTGATCCGTAAAATTCGCACTGTCATATTTCATCGTGGGGATGACTTCAATACGTTCCGGCAGGGCCCCCAATCGCGCAAAACGATCCGCAATTTCCGGCGTCTGTGCGCCAATGAGATTGATCCGTTTCAACATGCTTCGCATCAGCGGCTTGATAATCCGATAACGCTTAAATGATCGTTCGGTCATTCGGCCATTGATAATCTGCACAGGAATATGGCGTTTCCCGGCCAACGCCAGAAAATTCGGCCATGTTTCCAATTCGACCAGCGCAATACACGCTGGATGAATGGTGTTGATAAATCTTCGTACCGCAAAGGAAAAATCCAATGGATAGCGAACCGCCAGCACTTTTGCGCCCGCTGTTGGCGGGTATAATGCCAAGGCCCGGGCCATCCCCGTGTCCGTGGTGGTGGAAAGAATGATCATGATGGAATCGTTGGCGTTGAGCAGTTCCTCCACCAGTTGGCGCGTCGAAAGCAATTCGCCCACCGATACGCAATGGATCAACACACGCGGCATCTCCGATGCCCCGGCCAGAATGCCTCTGGCCTCGGGCGTTATCCGGCCCAACCGACCAGACCAATCGGCACGGTACTTGCCCGTGCGCCGACTTTTAACAAATAAAAAGGGTGCCGCTAACAGCAGCCCGATGAAATAAAAGATGTCCAGAATCCATTGCATATTCCGTTATCATAAGATATTCCATCGATTCCGGCATCGGAAATAAGGTAACACAGGCGTTGGCCGCCGGGGCCAACAACCAATCGCCACGTGTTGCCGCAAAAATCGCGTTGCTATAAACTCCCGTGACGATGTATGGAGACCTCAAAATGAAATCCACGGTTGAGGAAATTCGCAAGCGCTTTGATAACGATGTTGAGCGGTTCAGTAACCTGGAGACCGGCCAATCCGCCACGATGGATGCGCCGCTGTGCCTGGAGTTAGTCACCAGCACTGCCGCCGCCGTTACACCGCAGGCGAAAAGTGTGCTGGATATTGGATGCGGTGCCGGTAATTATACGCTTAAACTGTTACAGAAAATTTCCAATCTCAACTGCACGCTTATGGACTTAAGCCAACCCATGCTGGAGCGTGCCCGCCAGCGCGTCAGTGCGGCCACCACCGGAGTCGTGACAACCCTGCAACAGGATGTGCGCGAGGCACACTTTGCCCCGGAAAGTTTTGATATTGTCCTGGCGGCGGCGGTGCTGCACCATTTGCGGACCGATCAGCAATGGCGGCAGGTCTTTGCATCCATTCTGCGCTGGCTGCGCCCGGGCGGATCGTTTTGGATATTTGATATGGTCGAGCATTCTTCGCCAACCGTCCAGCAAGCCATGTGGCTGCGTTACGGGGACTATCTGTCAGGACTTAAAGGCGGCGGCGGCGCAGCGGGCGAAAAATACCGCGATTCAGTATTCGCCTATATTGAAGCGGAAGATACTCCCAAACCACTTCTGTGGCAGATCAAACTATTGGTCGATGTTGGTTTTGTGGATTTGGAAATACTGCATAAAAACGGCCCCTTCGCCGCATTTGGTGCCCGCAAGAACTGATTGTAAGATACACTGCGGCAGGATGGAATCAACGGCGGATTTGACGCTGGGATTGTATTGAACCGGGAAATGGTTATGTCAGATAGTAAACAACGAGAACTGGGAACCCATCTGGATATCAAACTGGATTCCGCGGGACTGCTCACGGCCGTCGCGGTGGATGCCGATACCCATGAAGTTCTGATGGTGGCGTTTATGAATAACGCCGCATTGGAAAAAACCATCGCCACCGGTAAAGCCACGTATTGGAGCCGATCACGCCAGAAATTCTGGGTCAAAGGTGAAGAAAGTGGCCACGTTCAGGAAGTGCAGGAGATCACCGTGGACTGTGACCAGGACGCGGTGGTAATGAAAGTCCGGCAGAAGGGCGCCGCCTGTCACAATGGGTTTCGCTCCTGCTTCTACCGGAAAATTGTTTCCGGTGCTGATGGATCGGTCGCTAAATTGGAATTTGTCATGCAGCGGCAAGTGGATCCGGCCAGTATCTACAAAAAGTAACCCGCTGCTCCCATCGGGATGAAGGCCGGGAAACGTTACGCGGCTTGGTCTTTTCCGCGTAAAAGCGGGCGGCGTAACTGCCGGCCCAAAAACACTCGGCATCCGCCACCATAGCCTTGGGCGTGGAAAAGGTCGGTGGGCCGCGCTATGCGTCACGCACCCCGTCAGGATGCCGTAGTGTCCACATTAAACATATTGTTCCGCCTAAATTTTTCGTCCCATATTTTTAAGAGTGCTGCGGCACTGGCCGCGCTGACTGGGCCTGGTGACGACTGGCCCGTCAAGGGTACCGTGGAAAGAATGGTCGGCGCAACGAGTTGGACTCCATCAAAGCAACGGACGAAAGCCAGGCCAACTATGGTGCTTCCCTCGATCGCGCACCCATGCGGAAACACGTGGATGACGGGCGGCTCCGCCCCAGACTTCGGATGGCCGATCAGCAGCAGGTGGTCGTCGCAGACATAGCCGCTGTAGACGAACACCTGTGCAGCACCGCCTGGCAGCGGAACATCCACAAGAGCGTGGAGATGGCCGGGCGTATGTGCTCGCGTGAAATCGAAGATGCGATACCGCCAGACGGGCGATCCGTCTGATTGTGAACGCAAGTACCCGTGGTAACAGCGGCGGAACCCTTCCACCCTCGCATCGTCGTGGATCAGCGAGCTGGACCGCGAGGTAGCGATGAGGCTCAGAAGTTGGGCCACTTGTGACGGCTCGAACACACGCGCCATGAACAGGCTAAGGGCCGCACCGAGTATGGAGGCCCCCAGCGCCGCGAAGGCATTCATCCAGAATACATGGTTGGTATATGCAAAAAAGGCCCCAACTGCGATCGTCAAGATGCCGACAACGCCTAGGATGGTTAGAAACGTCAGACTTTCGGGCTTTAGGCTCTTTCGCACGGAACTGGCCAAGCGATCTCTCATTGCGTTCTCCTATCTTGCCAAACCTCCAGAAATAATATGTGAACTCGGATTAAGCGCACAAATACGACCGACGACGTCCTGCCTCTGGCGGTGACACGTGTTCGTCGGATTCTTGACCGATGACCCAGCGAGTTGGTTACCTCCACGGCTCGCTCCCGTTGGACCGGCTGCGGTTAGCATACAAACTCATCTCGGTCGGTCACGGCCTTCCGGACCGTCAGACCCACAACATACCTAACCATAAAACAGATTATACCCCCCCCCGGAGAAAATCAAATGTATTTCCGCAATAACGAGCCACTTGGGTGTGCCCGTTTTTATCGGGAAGTCGTTAAGCTGCGATTCGGCGGTATTTGTGTGCCCACCAGGCGTCCCAGAGGTTGCTTTGGTAAAGGGCCTCCATGGCCATAAGGGATTCGGCATTTTCCGCATCCCATCGCATGCCGGGGCCTTTGA
>JAJYGE010000436.1 GCA_021785155.1 Planctomycetota bacterium | reverse complement strand
GACTATGACGCAAATGACCAATCTGTACCGCCACGGCGTTGGCGATGGTCGGATGTTTACTTGCCAGCACCTCAAAATAGGGGGAGACGCGCAACTGTCTGAAATCTTCCCATTTTCCCAATGTTTCGGTTAACTCCGTCATGGCCCATGTTCGGCGATGCAGCACCCCCAGCGTGCCGCCCGCAATCCGGGCATGACTTTCGCCGCATTGGCCATTCAACAGCAGGTGCTTCCAATTAACAAATCGCTCGTCCATGAATTCCATGATGAAATAGCCTTGGTCGCCATGCGCGGCAAGCAGGCGGGGGGCGACATTCGAGAGCAGATGTCCCATTAAACGCAGCGCTTCGATTTCCACCCGATTGCGGGAAATATCGGCTGTCCACTCTTCCTTCACGCGCAACTTTCCCAATGCCCGCTTGGCCACCAGGCGTTTGTCGCCATCCTCCACCAGATAAATATCACTGGACACGCCGCCAGCCAAAGGCATCAAACGGGCGTTTGGATTGCTGATAACTCCGTCCCGAAAGAGCTGCTGGCGAAATTGGTCGCGGGCCGGTATCTCATCATTTTGCATATTACACTCAAAATTCGCGCACTGTGTTAAGCCGACCGGCTTAGTCCGGACAATTCGGCGGGATGTTCCGATGTCAACTCCGTCACACCCAGCCAGTGGTTTAGCAACTGCAGGCTGGGTTTCCAATGACCGAATCCCAAAGACCAGTGATGATCCAGACCTTTTGCGATGATCGTTCCGATCAAATCAGTTGCGGTCCATGGCGCGGTGGGTTGCATTTCGCCGTAAACGCCGCGGAAGGGCATCTGGCAATCCATCATTTCCCCTTCAAAGGTGAAGCAACGTCCGGCGGCGGGCGATTGATACCTTACGACCGTAGC
This sequence comes from Planctomycetota bacterium, assembly GCA_021785155.1. The sequence continues at coordinate 2,831 of JAJYGE010000436.1, read as the reverse complement.
GGGTCCGGTTGTCAGTAGAAATTCCACCATCAGACCGACAGCGGTCGTGGCATCGGCGTTTTCCAGTATGGAATGTCGCCGCGCTTCAAACTTGGTGCCCGGCTTCAGGAGTCTGGTGGGGCTGGCACCGCAATGCCACAAAGCGATGCGATTGGCGATCGAATCGACCCCGGATATATCCATCATGGTGGGAACCGCGCGTCCGTCCGACAACAGGTACATGGCCAGTGATGAAATCAGGCCGTGCATATCCCCTTCTTCGGCGGTACATAAACCAGCGTCATTGAGCATGGACACTGCGCCATCAGCGGCGCAGCCATACTGGTCGAAGAGTTCGGGCCAGCTTTTAATCGTACAGCCGATGTAGTTATGTTTCACAGCCATATCCATAATGGCCAGTCCCAGCCGCAGCGTTTGAAAAATCTGCACATCAGGCACCTCGCGCCGTGCGCACCGAGGTGAGCCGACCAGAGAATCCGCCAAGCGTTTCACTATCGTATCACTAAAAGTGCGGGCGTGTTGAAATACCGCCTCCAGATCCACACGGTCAAACCGCAGGCCAAAGCGCCGCATCACGGCCAGTTCGTCGGTTTCACCGTCATAAAAAGCCGTTACACGCGTTCCGCCAACATGCAGAAGTTTTCCGTAGCGCAGTCGGTGGCGGGCGCGGACGCTGCGGCAAAACGTCCACAAGATCGGTGGCGGTCCTTCTTGAGTCTTCTGATGTGCCCAGGCATAGCGGACGCCGAACCGCGTGAGCATATTGAGAATAAAATTCTGGCAGCAGAGACTGTTCGCGGTCAGGCGCTCGCTGTGCGGATCGGGGAATGACCAACTCAACAGGGGCAGCGGATGATCCGTAAGCCACCGGCCCAGATAGGAGCCGATTTCACCGGCGGTGTAGGCTGCATGAAACAGAATAATTCCGGCGAGATCGGTAGCATTCTCATTGAGCCACCGCACCAGCTCATCAGGATTCTCAAACGGCTCCGAAGCGCGGATTAGTTCAAAGGATGTTGGATCCAGGGCAGCGCGGGCAGCCACAAATGCCCGGTCATAGCTGGCGCAGGTTTTATCCCATGGAAAGTGTATTTTTACCCCGCAACCCAGAAAGGCGATGCGTGTCGGTTTCGCAGCAGCCGGAGCGGGGATAATTTCCCGGAGACTTGCCGTGGTCAAACCCAGTTGCGGCAATTCTGGGATTGTCTGTATGGGGTCTTGAGGGTTAGCGGGTTGGAGGTTCATATTCATGAGTATATCCTTTTAAATTACTGTGTAGTTGCCCGCCGACGCCAACGGGCGAGATTATGGGTGTGGAGTTTAAAGCGGCCACAGGCGGCGTGTCTATATGATTTTTCAACGTAAGTAATACTTTTTTTCCACTTTGGCAGGCGCGTTATCCGCCGGCCTGGTTATACATGGCGCGATATTGCCGTGGGGTAATGCCTTTTGCGAGTTTGAAGCGGCGGTTGAAGTTGGAAAGGTTGGCAAAGCCGGAGTCCAGCGCGATGGCGGTAATGGTCTGCTCCGTTTCCCCCAAAAGTCGGCAGACATGCGCAATACGCCAATCGCCAAGATACTGGACATAGGGTTTGCCCATTTGCCGCTTAAAAAAGCGGCTGAATCCCGCCGGTGACAAACCGGCGTTGTGCGCCATTTGCGCCTGCGTCGGCGCGTTGGTCGGTGCGGTACGCAGACGCTCGATTATCTCCTCCAGCAATTGATTATTTTGCGCGGCGGGCCGGATATCGGGAGTGGCAGTACCCAGCGGTCGACATTCACTGCTCATGCCACCAGCGGCCAGCAATGCCAGAATCTCAAGGAGTTTTGCAATGCGCAATGCGGAACCGGTCGGGGCTTCATACAAATCCATAAAAATATCCCGCACGCGGGATCGCGTTTTGCCACGAATGTGTAGGCCGCGCTGAGCCACTCTTAACAGCTCGGCGATGGGCCGCATTTCCGGCAATTCCGTAAATTCTTTACCCCAGAGATTGGAACTGAATTGCGCCACCAGAGATCGCACATGGCCCTTTTGGATTTCGGAACTCCAAGTGTGCGGCGTATCGGATCCCAACAGACATAAATCTCCTTCGGCAAATGGTTCAATGGTGTCCAGCACAAAACGCAAGCCGCGGCCACGCAGGATCAGCGTTAATTCCACTTCCGGATGGCGGTGCCAGCGGAATTCGAAATTCTTAAGCCGAAAATCACGCACGGCAAAAGAAGTCCGCGCATCCATGGGGATGGCTTCGTCCCGAATCTGCCGTCGTCGATGGATTTGCATAAGCGTTCCGCCGTTAAAAAAGCGATCACCAATATCTAAAGGGTAAAAAAAGTATCAGTTCTTTGCAACAAGCGGGAGGTGAAAGCCGGCATGCGATTACATAATCAGCAGGGCTGGCTGGACGCTCTCACGCGTTTCATGGTTTTGCGGCGGCGGGTGTTCACTGACGGCTCGGAAAGGAGAACGCGACTATGTCCACTACTTCGGAAAACACTGTCGGGGTGCCCTTGGCGGAACCGTCACCTGGCATCGGTCCGACTGTTTTTGCCGTAGCTGCGGCGGCCTTGGCGGGTTTGCTGTTCGGCTATGACACGGGCGTAGCCTCGGGTGTTCAAAGCTATCTGCAGACCTACTTTCACCTAACCAATACGGAACTAGGCTTCGCCATTGCCAGTTTGGAACTCGGTTGCATTCCCGGTGCCATGTTCGCGGGCCCCCTGTCTGATCGCTTTGGCCGCAAGAAGTTGCTGATTATTTGCGCCATAATTTTTGCCGTATCGGGGGTTCTTTCCGCCATTCCACGCTCCCTGACCGAACTGGTTCT
>JAJYGE010000157.1 GCA_021785155.1 Planctomycetota bacterium | reverse complement strand
ACTTTCTATTTTCTCTGCCCTGTGGCTCCGCCACCCCCCCCTTAAAAACAACTTGGCCATCTTGGCACACTTGAATAATATCCGCTGCCATCAAGGCTTTTCTCAACTTTTCGAACTTGGCATCCTTGCCTCCCTAACTTGGACATCTTGGACAAGTTGAAATTCGCAAAGAACGTTGTTCGTTGCCACGTTGGCAAAAGCCCCCGTAACCCGTAACCTGTCACCTGTAACCTAAAACCTCGGCAGCGGCCTGCGCCCCGGGGCGTGGATTTTCTTCGGGCGATAACACCAGCAGCGTTCTTTGACTGCGGCGTTGCAGGTTCAGGCGCATCTGTTGTAAACGCCGGGCCAGCCGCGGATTGGCCAATTGATTGCCTCCCATCCATTGCGTGGTGTTCCGTGCGGGCATGGCGACAGGATTAATGACCGCGACTGTGCGGATGTTGACACCCGGCTCACGCGGCACCAGCGGCCAAATCTGGCTGGTGGGAACGAGAAATGCTACCCGCAGATGTCTCTTCCATGCGTGTTGCATCAGGCGCAATTCAATGCCATGAATCTGCGCCAACGGCCGGGCTTGCCATTGACCCTTGGCGGTTTTGCGTCCCAGCAAACGGGTGTAAAGTTCAGCGCGGGCTTTTTCGAATGGAATCGGTCCGGAATGATCCGCCACATGGTCAAATTGATGAAACGCCTGCGGTGAAAACATGGATGCGGAATACAGCCGGTATCCGCCGATGCTATTGAGATAATTACACATCTGCGCATCCGCAAATACCACGCTGCCGGGTTTTAACTGCTGTTGCAGCGCCTGCCGACCGGCGATAAGTTGCAGTTTCTGCTCTTTGGCGTTGAGCATCCGCGGGGTCATGATATAGGCGCTGTAACCGGAACCCACTATGGTAAGCAAGCCGACCACCAGGGCACGGGCGGTTGCGTTCGGCCCCGTAGCGCGGGCCAGGATCCACAATGCCACCATAATCAGCGCGGGGAATATATCCAGAAAAAACCGCAAATAACCGGTGGTGAAATCATTGGTCGGTGCCCAGTAATAAAACATATACACCGTGGCGCTGGGAACCACCCATAGCGCAATAGCCAGCGCCAGTCTGCGGCTGGTCCAGAACAGGCGGATCAAGCCGGCAATCGCCAGGGGAAAAAGCAGAAATAATCCAAGAGTTTCCATCTGCTCGAGCACAGTTTGCCAGTTACCCTGTCGCGGCGGCATGCCAGCCGGATTGCCGATGAAATAGTGCCACCCAAACCCCGTCTGCTCTTTACAGAACCAGTATCCCGTGCGCCACGGCGCGCCAAAAGATGACCAGTTAATAAGTGCCAGAATTCCTACGGGCACTGCAAATGCGATCAACACCGTCAGGCCCTGCCGCCAGGACCGTTTATGCCCATGCACCGCCATGAATACCACCGCCAGCAGCGGCAGGCACCAGAGAAATTCGGTGTACCGGATGCTGCAACAGAACCCCAGAGCCAGTCCCGCGATAATACCGCGCCAAAGTCCTCCTTTGCGCCACCAGCTTAATAACGCCCAGAATCCCAATACCGTAAATCCCAGTGCCGCGCCATGGGAATTGGCGTCATCGGCATACGTCAACGTTACCGGATTCAGGCCCAGCCAGATTACCCCGATCATCGCCATGAACGGGTCCAGCAGTGAACGGAAAAGCAGATAGGCAAAAAATAATGCCATGACCGTACAGATCGGATCCACCAGATACATCGCCGACGGGCGATAGAGAATGCGCGCAATGGCACCCAGAAAGCCCACGCCGGGCGGATATTTGGCGAAAATTTTGCCATCGGGGGTTATCACCGTCATGGCTCCCGCAAATCGTAGCGGATTGTGCGGCTTGAAATAAAGCCGACCATGCTGGCTTAAAAGCCGTGCTGTGACCATGTAGCCATTCTGATCCACACCGGGATGCGCGGGTTCATAAAACCCATGCAGCAGCATTGCATAAAGAGCCAGAAAAACCGCCAGCAGCAGCCCGGCTAAAATAGATCGACGAGAATTAGCCGGTTCAACCGGAAAAATCGTTTGATGGCTGCATTCCAGCGGTTGCAGATCATTATTCTGGGCAGCAGCAGTGGTCAACGTCATAACTCCATGAATGCAGAACAAAAGACCTGCTGGTATAACGCCGAAAGAGGTCGAAGGTTGCGGTTCGCCGAACGTGCAAATGGGTTGACGTAACAACAGCCGCAAACCATACTCCGCAGCCTACGTGAGTGCTGAATAGGCGAACGCATGGCGTTGTTACCGGATAATGTATCGTTGCTGGACGTTTCATCTGGAAGTAACGTACCCGCAAAAATAATCGAATTGACGCCCGGATTGGCACGAACTCGCATTGACCACACCTGGTGGAATGATCTAGACGGAACATCGCGGGGAAAGTTCCCAGAAGATCGGCATTGGTCTTGGGCAATGCTTGCTGCAAGGGCAGAGGGGAGCCAAGATTTTATTTGCATTGGGATGAAAATCGATGGCACCAAGGAGATTTGCGGCGCAATGCTTTATCGGACGCGCGTTGCGTCATTTTTTAATCCCAATGAACTTGCAAATGAAGTTATGCTTCTCGCCGCTTCACCGGCGAGTCGCGGACTGGTTCCCGGAAAATTGGGTTATCGGGGAGTTGGGTCTGCGCTGCTGTTCAGAGCGGTAGCGCACAGCTACATTCTTGGCCTCGGCGGCCGGGTAGTGCTGACGGCAATTCCCGATCAACTGACGATCACCTATTACAAAAACCGTGGATTCGATTCGCATTCCACACTGGCGGAGGGTAAAATCAGGATGGAGTTGAAGCAACGGTCGGCACAAAGTTGGCTGCAGAAAGAAGGTTTGGCTTCATGAAAAAACATGCGCTACCGCGAGAACAGGAACACGAGCCGGCGCTCATTGGTGATTCACGTGTCGTTGACGAATTCCTGAAATCTTCGCCACGGAAAGCTCCTTTTCCGGGCGACGCGCTGGCAAACCAAATTCACTTACTTCTGGAACTTCACCCGTCTGCCGCGCACAAATTTGCGGGCATAAAATTGGGCGCTTTGAGCCATAAGCAGAAGATATCCCTGATTCACAATATCAACTCACAGCTAGGAATTAAGCCCCTTAAACGAGCTGGTCGCTCCAACAATCGCCTTGGAAAGCGCCAAAAAATAACAATTAAGTCGGCCAGAAGGCTCGTAGCGCCACCGATGAATTCCGATCGCCTGTTATGCGGATAAGCTGTCCATCGCATTTTTTTCCCATGGAAATTACCGCCTGCTCGCCGTCGGCGTTCCAGCCGCGGTGCGTCCAAGCCGCCAGGGCGACAACGACAAACCGCCTGATTCGCCATAACTCTGCCGAAGGCCGATCCCGCAGGGCCGCCGATTCATTATTCGGACGCGCTGCCGGAGGAAAGATAGTGGCGTGTTGCATTCCAAAGATCATCACGCTATTATCTGTCTATCCGGATGAAAGGATGAATACAAATGCACATTGCTGATATTCTGGCGCGCGACAAAACCACCTTCTCCTTTGAGTTCTTTCCACCCAAAAGCGATGCCGGGGCGCAGACGCTTTTTGAGCACATTACCCGCCTGGAATCGCTTAAACCTTCGTTTGTATCTGTTACCTACGGAGCCGGTGGCTCCACGCGTGACCGTACCCACGCCCTGGTAATGCGCATTAAACAGGAAACGTCGCTGGATCCTGTGCCACACTTAA
>JAJYGE010000098.1 GCA_021785155.1 Planctomycetota bacterium | reverse complement strand
TCCAACACCGGGCGGCTACCACTCCACCAGGGGTTGAAGTGAACATCTTCAATTCGCCCGATATCGTATACCTCATCGACGAATATACCGGTCTTCAGGGGCTGGCCGGAAACATTGCGGATTAAATGCCGATGCGCCTGCACCGCCTGAATGCCGCGCCAGGAATTTAATAGCTCGACATTTTCAACGGTGCAGTTGTTTCCCTTCATGCTGATCGTCCACGGATAGGCCACGGGGGTGCTATTTACGCCTTGGTGCGGATGAAATATGCAAAGCCCCAGCACGGCGGCATTCTCTGACATGGAAATCAACGGCGTTGCGTCTTCCGCTCCCCTGCCGCCGGTGGCCAGCAACACGGAACCGTTCGCATGGTCGGTGTGCCTGGTCTTGCCCAACCGGTCATGTGATGTTGGGCCGCGGAAAATACCCTCAAGCGCTGTGCAAGGCGGAACGTGAAGATTCCCGGAAATCAGATATTGCCCGGCTGGAACATGTACAATTCCACCACCGTCGAGATGCACCGCATCCAGCGCCTTTTGAAATGCCGGGGTGGCATCGCGCCGGCCGGTGTTGTCAGCCTTAAATTCCATCACGCTGCGGGCAAAGTGATGGCCGGATCGTAGATTGGATGGTGACGTTTCCATTCCCGAAACAGGCGCAGCTGCCGCCAATCCTGCCGGCCGCGCCATAGCCAACCCCGTCAACGCTGCCGTTGACATCCAATTACGTCGTGTAAATTCCGACATGGCCATGTCCTTTTTTCAAATAAGCCCACTTCACAATCCGCCGTACTGCCGCCGCTGGCGGGCGGGAGCAATTTTGCAGATTTTGCGATATTTAGCCACGGTGCGGCGGGCCAAGGTAAGGCCCTTAGCTTTGAGTTTTTCGACAATTTCATCATCGTTGAGCGGGTTTTGCTTGTCTTCTTCATTTATGACGTCCATAAGTTTGGCTTTAAGCGCGTCAAAGCTGACGGCTTCCCCGGATGAATTTTCCATCCCGCCGCTGAAAAACGTCCGCAGCGGAAAAATGCCGCGCGGTGTCTGGACATATTTTTCCGCCACGGCCCGGCTGACCGTGGCGACATGGATGCCAAGTTGATCGGCCACGCTGGTCATGGGCAGAGGTTTCAGGAATTCCGGCCCCATGTCAATGAAATCCTTTTGCGCATCGGCCACCACGCGCAGAACCCGCAGCAATGTATTGCGGCGTTGCTCAATGGCTTCAATAAGCCAGCGGGCGTTGCGGATATTATTGGAGATAAATTGGCGGGTGGTGGTGTCCACCGAACGGGCCCGGGCCATTCGACTGTACATCGAATTAATACATAAGCGCGGGAGACGATCATCAGTAAGGCGGATGCGGTAGTCACCGGTGTGTTCATCGGGTTCAATAATCGCATCCGGTGCGACGATGGGAACCTGTCGATCCACCAGCAGACGCCCGGGTCGCGGGTGCAGATGCCGGGCCATAAAGGCTTTGGCCTCATTGATCTGATCAAGGCTCCAGCCACTCTTGGCCGCAATCTGAGGCAGACGGTTAAGTTCCAGGTCTTCCAGATGCCGGCTGATTAAGGTCCGGGCGGCGGAAAGATCCAACTCCTGATCCCGACTGATGGCGTCGATTTGCAGCAGCAGCGATTCTTTCAGATCGCGCGCGCACACGCCCGCCGGTTCCATTCGCTGTTGGAGAATCGGCAGGGCCTGTTCCAAATCTTCCCGGCGCACGCCGGACGGCAATTCCCGGCAAATGGTTTCCAGGCTATCGCGCAGGTAACCATCTTCATCTACCCAATCAATTAATACCGATCCGCCGCGATGGATGGCGGAGGCTATATCATCCACCAGGTTCCATTGCTGATGGAGTTCCTCCTGCAGCGATGCGCCGTGCGCGACGGTATTGGCCATGGCTTCCATTTTTGGATCACGGTCTCCCGCTTTAGCCGACGATGCGCGCGATCCCGGAATGTAGTCTTCAAAATTGTTATTTCGCTCATTCTCCGATGGGGTGACTGCCGAGGCGGAATCGGCGGGAGGCGGGGTGGCGGCTTCCGGTGGCATACCGGCGACCGGCGATAAATCCGGAAGCTGACTATCAGTGGATTCTTCCCTTTCCAGCACCGGATTGGCCGCCAGTTCCTGGTCAATGCGTTCTTCCAGGGCCATGGTGGCTAACTGAAGAATTTCCATGGACTGAATCATTCGCGGAGCCAGCTTCATTCGCTGTTCCATCCGCATGTGTTGAGAAGAGTCTAACCGCATGAACCCATCCATCCTACAGGCGGAATCGGTCCGCCGCACCATACTCGTGCCCTGCTCCACCCATCATTACGGGTGGATTGGCCTCAAACCGGCCAGATGCCAGGAGTCGGCGGCGAGAACCGGGTTCGTCAACCCCCTAAGCCGACACGACGCCGCAGATGGCCGGTTTAAGGCCAACCCTGCGGGGCGGGGGCCAATGAGCCGTGAGCTTTGTCGCTCGTCGTCAACGTATGAATCCATACGCAGTTCTCCTCCCTTCGCGTCCACAACCTCATGGCCCTCCGTCAACCCGTAATGATGGGTGGAGCGGGGCACTGGAAGTCATTATAGCGGATATCGGGGGGTTACAGCGAATTCTCCGCCACTGGCCGCAGGCGCGTTGGTGGCGTATAGTTTCCGATGCGAATGCTTTTGGGATGGATCAATGGCGGCTGATAACACAAAAAAGATGGCGTCAAAACGCTGGTGGAGCTGGGAAGACGTATTACTCATTGTGCTGTTGGCGGGGGCCTTGTATCTTCCGGGGCTGGCACGCATTCCACTTTTTGACCGTGATGAGCCGCGATTTGCGGAAGCGGCTCGAGAAATGCTATCCAGTGGAAATTTCATCGTGCCTCACTTTGACGGCGTACTGCGCCCGGATAAGCCGCCGGTGATCTATTGGCTCATGGATATCAGCTATAAGATTTTTGGCGTCAGCGGCATGGCGGCCCGGCTGCCGAGTGTGCTGTTTGGCACCTTGACACTTCTGGTGGTGTATTGGATGGCCGGACGGCGTTTTGGCCGTGCGGTAGGGTTGCTTTCCGCACTGATGTTGTCGGTGGCAGCGCTGTATTTTGCCGAGACCCGACTGGCTACGGCTGATTCGGTGATGATTTTTTTCACCACCGTGTGCATGGCCTGTGTATGGGAAGCGTGGGATGCGCAACCGTCTGATGACGCCGTTCCAAAATTACGACCGCGGGTGGATGAATTTATGGATTCAACGGGCGGTGAAATTCTCAATGAATCCTTTGTTACCGGGCGGGGGCATGTATCCATCGGCGTAGTTTTGATTTTCTGGGCGTCAATGGCCGCGGGCATCATGACCAAAGGCGTAACGCCGATTTTTGTGCTGGCAACAATGATTGCGCTTTCCATGACCACGGGCCGGGCGGGTGATTTATTAAGTTCGTGGTGGAAAAGTCCCGGATTGGACCGCATTGTTCATTTGCCGGCCCTGGTTTACGGTCTGATGCTCAAAGGCAATTGGGGATGGTGGCGGCGTTTGCGCCCGCTGTTGGGATTCGGCTTTTTAATGCTGCTATTGTTGCCGTGGTTCATCGCCGCCTGGCATGCCACCGATGGTAAACTCATTGAGGAAATGATCAATCAAAACCTCATCCGGCGGACGTCCAGCGGATTGCAGGGACATGGCGAGCCGCCGGGATTTTACCTGCTGGTGATCTGGGGCATATTCTGGCCGTGGAGTGTGTTGCTGGTTCCGGCGGCCTATCACGCAATACGCCGGGTGCGCGGCAAACTGGTGATGTCCATCGATCCATCTCCGTACCAGTTTATTCTGGCGTGGGTTATTCCCTCGTGGCTTATTTTTGAGTGTATCGTCACCAAGATGGTGGAGTATGTGCTGCCGCTTTTTATTCCGCTGGCAATCCTATGTGCCGATACGCTGGTGCAAAGCTGGCACCGGATGACCGATGTTCTATCCGCGCAATGGTTTGCGGCCGCGCGCTGGGTTTGGATGGCAATATGGCTGGGGCTGGGACTGGGGGCGGTGGTCGCCGGATGGATGATGTTTGTGCCGCATCATCCGCATCAGTTTTATCATCTTATTCCCCTGGCGGCGGCGTTAATGGCCACCGGTGCGGCGGGCGCCATCGCGTGGAACCGTCCGGCGTGGCCCTATGTGACCGTGCTGTCTTTCGGTCTGACGTTGATGATTGCGGATGTTTCGACATTGCCCAGTATCAAAGCTTTACAGATAAGTCGTGAAGCGGGGCAGCAGATGCGCCGCTTACGGGCGGAAGGTTTTCAACTGGGTGCCGTCGGCTACGAAGAGCCGAGCCTGGTGTTTTATGCCCGGGGGCATGTGCAACTGTTCCCCAGCCCGCAGGCGGTGTTGCGGAATGTGCCCTTCAATACCACCGGTCGCGCCGAGATGGTCATTCACAGGCGCTATTGCATCGTGGCGGATCGACGGGCGGTGCGGTATTTTAACGATCATCATGTGCGGTATTATTTGTGGGATTGGTTTCAAGGCATTAAGTTGGCCAAAGGGCATTCGGTGCGGATCACCTTGTTGACCAATGTTGATCCCTGGCCCAAAACCCGCCCGGCGACAAAACCTGCCGGAAAGTGATCTCTGCCAAGCTGGCAGAATGCGGATTTTGACATGGCCGGTCAAACGCAACAAGCGGATGCTTGCGATAAAATACTTTCACCATAAGTATATTAAAACAAATAGCTTACGAATTATTTTCAAGGCAAAATAGACGGCGGCATGGCGATTGCTTGTGCCAATGGAGAAGTCACGCTTTGGGCGATGGAAACAGTTCTTATCGCTCAAGTAGGGCACCGGGCGGATGTTCCAATCGGCGGTCTGAAGCGGTGGTTAATTAAGGATGTGCTTTATGGGTAAAGTGATTGGTATTGATCTTGGAACAACCAACTCGGTCGTGGCGGTCATGGAAGGCAATCAGCCTAAAGTGCTCGTCAACGCGCAAGGCTCGCGCCTTACGCCATCGGTCGTTGGCTTTACGGATAAGGGGGAGCGGCTGGTCGGTCTGCCGGCCAAACACCAGCAGATCACCAATCCCCAGAATACTGTTTTCTCCATTAAGCGGTTCATGGGGCGGCGGCATGGTGAAGTTTCTTCCGAAGAAAAATTGGTCCCTTACAAAGTCATCGGCGGTGCTGATGAACTCGTGAAAGTGGAAGTGCGCGGCAAGACCTATACGCCGCCGGAAATTTCCGCCATGATTCTCCAGGATTTGAAGAAAACCGCGGAAGACTATCTCGGCCAGTCTGTTACCGATGCCATCATCACGGTTCCGGCATATTTTAATGACTCGCAGCGTCTGGCCACCAAGGAAGCCGGTGAAATCGCCGGACTCAATGTCAAGCGTGTGCTGCCCGAGCCTACCGCCGCGGCTTTGGCCTACGGTATGGATAAAAAGAAGGGCGGCAAGATATTTGTGTTCGATCTCGGCGGCGGTACGTTTGACGTGTCGGTGCTGGATGTGGGTGACGGTGTATTTGAAGTCCTGTCCATCAATGGTGATACGCACCTTGGTGGTGATGACTATGACCAGGTTCTGGTGGATCATATCGCGGAAGAATTCCGCAAGCAGAATGGCATTGATCTGCGGAAAGATCCCATGGCGCTTCAGCGGCTGAAAGAATCGGCTGAAAAGGCGAAAATAGAGCTTTCCAGCAACATGGAAACCACGGTGAATCTGCCCTTTATTACCGCCGATGCCACCGGGCCTAAGCACTTGCAGATGGCCATTAACCGCAGCAAGTTTGAAGCGATTGTCAGCCATCTCACCGAGCGCTGCCGCCAGCCGGTGCTCAAAGCATTGGAAGACGCCAAGCTGTCCGCCAAGGATATTGATGAAGTGCTTCTGGTTGGCGGTTCTACCCGTATGCCGCGTGTGCAGCAATTGGTCAAGGAAATCTTTGGCAAGGAAGGCAACAAGAGTGTCAACCCCGATGAAGCCGTGGCGTTGGGTGCCGCGGTGCAGGGCGGCATTACCACCGGTGAGGTCAAGGATATTCTGGTGCTTGATGTTACGCCGTTGTCCCTGGGCGTTGAAACCTATGGTGGCGTAATGACTGTGCTGATTCCGCGCAACACCACCATCCCCACGAGCAAGGGCGAAACCTTCAGCACGGCGGCCGATAGCCAGACCAGTGTTGAAATTCACGTCCTGCAGGGTGAACGTGAATTCGCCAAGGACAATCGTACCCTCGGCAAATTTACGCTGGGCGGAATTCCTCCGGCTCCGCGTGGCGTACCGCAAATTGAGGTAGCCTTTGACATTGATGTCAATGGTATTCTCAATGTGAAAGCCAAGGACAAGGCCACCGGTAAGGAAAGCAAGGTGGAAATTAAGGGCCACAGTGGATTGTCCAAGGATGAAATTGAGCGCATGAAGAAAGAAGCCGAGGCTCACTCCTCTGAAGATAAGGCCCGGCGTGAGGTTGTTGATCTGAAGAACCGGGCCGAAGCCGTAACGCTTCAGGTGGAGCGTGAACTTCAGGAGCATGGCAATAAGATCACACCCCAGGAACGCGGCGATCTTGAATCCGCGGTCAGTCAGGTCAAGGACGTCGTAAAACAGGAAGACAAGGCCGCCATCGAAAAGGCCCTTGAAAACCTGAATCGCGCCCGTATGAAACTCGGCGAAGCCGCCTACAAGGCCGCTTCAGAAGCCGCGGGTGCCGGCGCTCCCGGAGCCACCGGCCCGGAAGGCTCGGCCACCGCCGGTGCCGCGCCGGGTGCCTCAGCTGATCAAGGCAAAAAAGCCGATGATGTCATCGATGCCGAATATGAGGTTAAATAATCCGTTCCAGCAACGGTGGATCTTGCGGCCTGTATGCGGCTGTCCAAAACGCAATAAAAAAATATCGGGGCCGGGTGATTTACCCGGCCCCTTTTTTTCACGATGCTTTATACCCCATGGCGCGAATAACGCACCATGAATTGGCGGCCTCAAAAAGTTGCGCGGCACCTCCCAGGGCGCAACCGGCCACCGGCCACCACAACCAACTCCAACTGGTACACCAAGCCACCAATGCCAGCACAATCGCCAGCACCATAAAAGCCGATCCGCTGATTCCCCGGATGCGGGAACCTTGTGCGTCAATGTTACATTTCAATTTCACAAATGTCTCCAGTCTCAATGGGATCACCGCGGCGTTGTCGTTTGCGGCAAAGACACCCGTGACTTGCCGCCTGCCCGTATTTTAACAGCTAGTCGCCAAGTTTGTGCCGCCGGCACACATAAACCTTGTGTGCCATCTGTGCAATAGGCGTAAAACACTTTTACCAACCAAAGTTGTTGGTCGTGCTGCATGGCCTTGGCCATGGCCAATACACTTGGCCTTATGTTGAAGCGAACGGGTGTTTTGCCGTGGGCACTGACGGATTCTTCCGTAACAACATGCGATCCGGATGTAATTCGCAGGCTCATTGGGATATCCGGCGTCAGATGCGTTAGCGGCGGCAATTGGGGATTAAATAGCAGCGTCACGGTTTTACCGAAATCCAGTTGTACCGCCATTGTCCGGCCAACGGGCACCGGAGATGGATGTATTTTCATGCGATTTATTGTCGGCGGAGTCAATCCGGCAATGACCAACTGATGCCATGATTTAGTTTTAGCGTTGATTTCGACAATGCGCTGATTATTTGTGTCGGCGACAAAAATATCGTTGTCCGAAACATTTACCCCGCCCGGTTCATTGAGTTCCAACGGTCCGCCGGGCATGCCGGTTCCAGGTTTTCCGATACCGGCATACGTGGTGACCATTCGGGTGGCCGGATCAATAAGTCGCAATTTGTCATTGTAGGTGTCCGCTACAAGAATGTTTTTCCCCAGCATGGCCACACCCAGATCATGCTGCAGCAATGCGGTATCCGGGCCGCCATTTTTATCACCAAAATCAAATAGTCCGTGCCCGATGACGGTGAATACCTGCATGGTTTTCAGGTTCAAACCCCGCACGGCACTATTTTCACTGTCGGCAAAATAGAGGATATTTCCATTGAGCGTCAGTCCGGAAGGCTGCGCCAGCATCGCCTGATCCGCCGGGCCATTTTGCAGTCCTTCCCCGCCGGTTCCAGCCAGAGCTTGCGCCTTATCCGTCCGCAGGTTCATGGTCCAAAGCTGATGTTCGCCCGCCATCGCGATATAAAGCATGTTGCCGCGCACCACCAGGTCCCACGGTGAATTAATGCCCTGCCGCGTTCCAGTACCGCCGCCCGCGGTATCGTAAACCTCGTGCCCATTTCCCAGCACACTGGAAACCATACCCGTGTGCAGATCAACCTTACGGATATATTGGCCCATGGTATCGGCAACATACAGCGAATCACCAGTCACCGCGAGGCCCTGCGGCGCATCGAATTCCGCCTGGGCCGCCGGGCCATCAATATGACCGGCCCGACCATTACCAAATACCGCCACGAGTTTGCAGTGCCCCAGTGCATCCGGCCAGGTTGTTTCCACAATTCGGTTGTGGCCCGTGTCCGCTATAAAAAGGCGCCCCATTTTGGCATCGGCAATGACTTTCCCGGGAAAGAGTAATCCACTGGCCGACACCAAAGTATGCTGCAGCGGTAGATTCAATGGATGTGCCGCCAGTGTGCCGGCCTTACGATCGGCGGCGATAGTCCTGGCAATCGCATGTTCCAGCGAATGATAACCCGCTTCACCCGCCACCGACCCCACCACATGCCCTGATGCGTCCACCAGTACCAGCGTGGGCCACGCGTTGACGCCGTACATATTCCATATTGTCATATTCTGATCGACAATGACGGGATTGGTAATGCCATACCGCAAGACCGCATCGCGCACATGCGACGCCACCGCCTCATTGGAAAACTTCGCACTTTCCACGCCGATAATCTCAAACGGCTCTTTGGCAAAATGATGCAGTAGACGCTCTTCGGTGGGTATCAGATGAATACAATTAATACACCCGTAAGTCCAGAAATCCAGCAGCACCACCTGTCCCTTAAGTTGATGTTCAAAGCTCAACGGTTCCGGGGTGTTGATCCACGTATAATCGGCCGGAAAATCCGGTGCCATAATCCCCGAACCGGTATCACCAAGTACCGCATTATCATCGGCGGTGAAATGGTTATAGAAAACCAACCCCATCGCCAGCGTGGCCACCAGCATCAGTCCGGTTAAAACGCGCTTCAGCATATGATTCATGGTCATTATCTCGTCCTGTAAGATTCCAACGTCATTGCGCCTTGCTTCGCCGACAGCAACGCCGCCCGTCCTTTAATAGTACGCATGCGGTAGCACGCACGGATGATGGGTCGTGCGAAATGTGGCATTCTTACATCTCGCAAACCGCGGGGAAACGGGTGTGGCAATTTTTCCAGGCGGCTCCGGGGGACCCGGGTGTCCTCGCCCGCTTTTATTCAGGAAACACACGGGCCATGGCCAGGGTGCGTGATACGTTCCGAGGATCGCTTTTTTTTCACCAGTGCTCAGTAGCGCCAACCACCGTCCACGGTGCGCCGGAAGGGCGGTTGGTTAACTCTCGCCAATAACTCGCCACATCTTTCACCCGATGTTCAACGAGCCACGTAAACTGTCACACACCCCCGGCGGCCAGAGTCAGGCCATACGTTGCGGAGGGAACAGGGCACTATGGTCAAATTGCCACCCCCGTTGTTACAGGCTGTCAATATAGGTCTGCAACTCTTCCATCGGCACGGCGGAATTTACCGCGGTATATAAAATCAGCAGACTAAACACCGACACAACAACAACATCATAGGGAAATTTCAGATAATCCAGTCCACCGGTCATGCTTTTAGAACCGATAAAATCCAGCAGCCACAGTCCGCCGAGATAGGGGAACACCCACCAGGTGCTTTTCCATGGCAGCGCGAAAAGACTTTCGCGTTTGATAAGTTGCCACGCCAGGAATAACACCAGCGCGGCGGCAATAACTTCCAGCAGAAAACCAAGTGTTTTTACACCCGACCAGTACACAATTAAATTAGAAACAATAAATGTGATGGGAGCCAGAATATTGGCCACAGGCACACGGAATGGCCGCGGGCGATGGGTTTCCGGAAGCGTGCGCCGCAACGAAAGAAGCACCACCGGCCCGATCCCATAGGACAATACCATCACATCGGAAATTTCGTTGACCATTTTGTGCCAACTTGGAAATGGCAGCATAAAAAAACATCCCACCGCAAAGCTCACGATACTGGCCGCCCACGGTACGCCAAAACGATTCAGGCGTTGCAAGGAACTATGAATCAAAGCGTCTTCACTCATGGCTCCAATCACGCGTGAGGATGTGGTGGCGTAGATAAATCCCGTGCCGCCCGGAGAAACAATGGCATCGGCATACAGCAGCATGGCCAGCCACGCCAGGCCGATGCTGGAGGCCAGTGCCGCCAGCGGCCCCGCCCCCACTGTAAAGCCCGTGGCATGGTCCAGGCCGGCCCAGCCATATTCTGCCAATGACGCCGGGCTGACCGCCATAACAAATGCCAATTGCAATCCAA
Organism: Planctomycetota bacterium; assembly: GCA_021785155.1. The sequence continues at coordinate 7,119 of JAJYGE010000098.1, read as the reverse complement.
TATATATCACCATGCCGATGACCACTGACCCGATGACGGCTATGGGAATATATCGTTGTGGCTGTGACGTTTCACCGGCCAGCTCGACGGCCTGACGAAACCCCAGAAAACTGAATATCACGCCCGCAGTGCCCAGGGCGGTAAACACACCGCGAATGTTGGATGCCATCCGGTGCGGCTGAATGTGCAGGTTGGCCGTGTGGTGCGCTCCGATCAGCAGGCCGACAATGGTGATAACCGGCACCGCCAGCTTCCACCAGCCTGCGGTGGTGCTGATGCGCATAACCCATTTAATGCCAAAGAGATTCAGCGCGGTAAAAATTGCCAGCAGCAGAACGGCAAAGCCGAAACCCGCGGGCGTGAGGGCATGATTCCCATGATAAATCAGCCACGGCCAGATATTGGCCATGTAACCCAGTGTGGCCAACACCTCCACCGGTGCCACCGACACATATCCTAAAAAGAGAATCCAGCTCCAGATTCGAGATAATAGTACACCGTGGCTTAAATGCGGAAAATGCACCACCGCGCCGCTGCGCGGAAACATAGTTGCCAATTCCGCATATACCAGGGCTAACAGCAGTATGGCGATGCCGCCGACCAACCAGGAGAAGATGCTCAATGGTCCGGCTTGTTGCGCCGCTTCCATCGGCCCTTTCAGCCAGCCGGAACCGATGATGCCGCCGAGGCTGGCGTACAACAGGCCAATGACGCCCGCTTCGCGTCGCAATATGTTTTTACCGCCTGATGATTCTGCCATGCCTGCCATCAACTCCAGCTCAACAACCCCGGCGGATTTCAGCACCGCTTTTCATCGCGTGAACGCATTTGAAACTCCGGCCTACACGGATCTATGTTCCCGTAGTGTACCACTCTTCGCGCTTAACGTCATAATTCTCCCGGCCCGAATGTTCCACCGGGCGCGACAGTGCATTACTCGGAAAGCCTCCGGTCAGCTTTGTGGTTCACCGATGAGTTCTTCCACGAGATCCTTCATGGTTACCAACCCGATGGGACGACTTTGGCGATTGACCACAATCGCGATGGTCTGGTGCGCGGACTGCATCAGCGTAATGGCGGAGCGAACCGACTGCTCCGGAAAAAGCGTAAGGGGTTGTTTCAGATGGGTTTTGATATTAAAGTCATCTTTCTGGCCCAGCATATCCACCACATTTACCATGCCCAGAATATCGTCCGTACTGCGGCCCAGTACCGGCAGCCGGGAAATGTTGTACCTCCGCACCAGGGCGCGGAAACCGACACGGGAGATGGTTTGCGGTATTCCAATCACCCGATTCCATGGCACCATCACATCGCCCACCACCACATGTGCCATCCGCAGCGCCCGCTGAATTAAGTCCTTCTGCGTATCGCTGATCAGGCCGGTCGCGGAAGATTCTTCGGCAAAACTCAGCACGGCTGGTGCCGCTGTGGCCGCTGCGCCGTGGCCGTGAAACAGCCGCAGGGTCAGTATGTTCAGCAGCAACAGCAGCGGCAGCAGGGGAATAATGGTGATAAGCCGCAGGGCGGATTTTAGAAATCCCACCAGGCGGTAAGTCCATTGGTCCGCATGAAGCATGAACATGTCTTTGGGAATAATTTCCGCGAACAGAAGCATAAACGGGGTAAGAATAAAAGCCGTCAGCAGCACCTGTAATTGATCGGGCATGTGTTCATGACGCATAAACACCGTGGCCGCCGCGGATACGGAAAAATTACATATATTCTGCCAGATTAGCAATCCCGCGAGCACGGCGGTGGGTTGCTGGAGCCAGTGTTCTATCTGCAGGGCCGCCGGTTCCTTCCGCCAGGATCGCAGTTGCAGCCGCAAGCGTGAGATCGTGTAAAGTCCGGTTTCCATACCGCTGAATATCACCGAACCGATCAGTCCCAGTAGCGCCAGAATACTCCACGCCCAGATCGTGAGATAATATCCGCCGCCAAGCCCTGGCGTGGCCAATATGCTGACACCTTGCGCCGATGACATCATCGTCCCGCCTCTGTATCAATCTGAATATCCCGGTGGTGTTGGGTTGTGGCCTCGGGCTCATCCAACAGCACAATTTTTACCCGGTCCACCCGCCGGCCACGCATGGATTCCACCGTTAATTGCAGATAATTAAGTCTCACCGTATCTCCTGGCCGGGGCACGCGGTTAAGTTGGGCGTAAATCAGGCCGCCGATGGTGGAAACGTGCGGTGCCTTTACCGGATCACCGAAAAGCTCGCCGCATTCAATAAGCGATAAATCGCCGGACACCAGAAATTCATCCGGCGCAATTTCCTGTACCGGTGTTTTAACCGGGTCATCCGGCTCATAAATTTCCCCGATCAGCTCTTCAACCACATCTTCCAGAGTGACCATGCCGGCCACCCCGCCGTATTCATCCACCGCCACGGCCAACTGTATATGCTTTTCCCGAAAGCCCGCCAGCAGCCGATCCAGTGTCTGCATCTCCGGCACAAAATGTGCCGGGCGCAGCATCGCCGAAAGCGCTGCGGAAGTGGCAGGGGGGTCCAGCAGAAACGTCTTGGCGTAGAGCACCCCCAGCAAGGTATCAATTGACCGATCATAAACCGGAATTTTAGAGCGATGACTCTTCTGAATCATTTCCGTGAGTTCCGCAACCGGCCTTTGAATATTAAACGCCACCATATCCACGCGCGGCACCATGACATGCCGCACGCGTATTTCCCGCAGCCACAGCACCTGTTGGAGCACCTGATTTTCCGCTATATCAATGACGCCCTGGTCTCGGCTGGTCATCAGCAGTTCCCGCAGTTCTGCCAATGATAGATTCGGCCCGGCTTTCCGTCCCAGCAGCCGGTGCGAAGGATTAATTAACCCCCGTTCTATGATCTTAAGCAACGGTGCGGCCATCCGCATAAGCACAGTCAGCGGCCCCGCCACCAGCGGAGCCAGCCGCCGGTTAAATTGCCGTCCCAGAATTTTGGGCACTAATTCTCCGCAATAAGTCACGATCAGCACCGGCGCAAGGCTTAATGCCAGCACTGCCAGATATCCGTAGTTCCGGTTGAGGCGTTGCAACAGCGTGGTGCTGAGGACAAAAATCAGGATTGTGCTGGCCATGTTGACCAATAAAATCAGAACCAGCAGCGGGCGGCTGTGATCCCGTAATGCCGCGGCCAGAATCTGCCCGCGCTTGCCGCTGTTTTTGAACTGATACAGCTCATGGCGAGTCAGGGAAAAAAAGATGGTTTCAACGCCGGCGGAAACCGCGGCCACGCCCAGCAACACCAGCATGGGCAGCAAAAGATCAAGATTATGTATCAACAAAGCCGCCATCTTCCTTCCCGCGCCGACCAACCATCTGGCCGCACCCATCATCTTGAGCCTTCCCACGGCGAATTGCAACCCCCACGCCCGAGCAATGCTCGTTGTTCGGCGTATGCCCGTGTTCTTCATGATCCCCCCGCTACCGCAACGCATTGCGGTGGTTGATGACCCGCGCTCGGTAAACTCGGCACGACTGGAACAGTGCCATACGCTGGCCTGATAAATAGGCTCCCGATACGTTTATCCCATTTTTGTTTGTTGCGCTGCTGAAACAAGTCCTGAATACGGGATGGTTTTCAGCTTGCAGGCATCATTTAGGTTCACTGCAAGTATTACTCCGCCGCGTTCACGCAGCCGCGCGGTGGAAGGCGGAACCCATTTTGTGTTCCGGTGGAAAGCGGCAGTGGGTTTTGTCGGTGAATCACACAATATCCTTACGCAAGAAAATCGTCAGCACCCGGTGCCGCCGCCGCATGCGCCGAGAGAACCCGCCGTCAAATTTGCGCCGCAGACCGGTAGGCCGCAATCGTCCACCGGGGCGACTGCGGAATAATATGCTGCGCGGAAATACGGAGTTCGGCGGTTAAAACGGTAGATGTGCGCTATTTTCACCCGAACCGGCGGCCAAGCGGCGACCGACATTCTCTGATATACGGGAAAAACCGAATCGTCACATGAGATTGTCTGCATGTGATTTTGACCTGATAAAGGGATCACAAAATCATTGACTTTTAGCCCGTTGGACGATACTGTTCTTATTCTCCGATTCTCTGGAGAGATGGCCGAGCGGCTGAAGGCGCCGGTTTGCTAAACCGGTGTACGGGTTACAACCTGTACCGCGGGTTCGAATCCCGCTCTCTCCGTTATCCATGCGGGTTTCTTCCTGTTCATGCTGTTCATGCAGGGTCCCCGCACCTTGGCCATCCACCAAAGTTTGTCTACCAAGTATCCCAGAATGTCCCGTCTTTTTACCTAAAAGTGCCAAGCAATCCGCCAAGGTATTTTCACGTGTTATAATCATTTCATCGGTGGTGCCGGTCGCCTTGACTTGCTTTGTTCCGGCGGAATAATCCGGCAGAACGTGCAATGCCGCGGTCATATCGCCGGCGAATGTGTGCGAGTAGCGATCCATGGTCAGGCTGATTGTGTTATGCCTGGCTTAGATCATCATCGCTCTTGGGCATACCAAAGGCATTGAATGCCGACATCTTGGTAAAAAGTTACGTCTAGAGCAGTTCGGCGGTATCAGACTCAAAGACACAACGGCATTCATTTTATCGCCGCGCCAAGCACAATTCAGCAGTCCATTAAATCCGCCGCCAATTCCATTAACTACTCACGTCCTCGTTTCACTTGTCGGCCCGTTCCAGAATCCGATTCGCCAGCGTCTGGAATTGAAGGCGACAGTCCTGCACGGCACCGGCATGGCCGCCGATGGCTCCGTCAGCGGCGGTCAGATGGAACATGGGTTTTCTGGCATCCTGCGCCATGGGCATCAGGCTCTTAAAATGCTTGAGCATGGCAAGCTGGTTGGGATCGTCCGCGGCGGTCGCGGCGCTGAGATTCTCACCGAGTATCTCTTTGCAATAGGTGGCGGGGATACGGTTAGCCCACTTCAAATAGGATTTTACCGGCCGATTTTCCCGCACGGATGGATTCAACAGAACATAACCCAGCGGCTTCATTTGGCCGGATGGCATAGTCAACCCCAGTGGAACCCGTCCGCTCTTGCGTGTGTCCCAGCCTTTCCTCCAATCCCGCAGGGTAGGCCCCAAGTTACGCAGGCCCTGCAGGGAGAATAAATCAGCCCCGAGAGGAATCACAATGAAATCAGCGGCAATCAATGCCGCACGATTCATCGCGCCGATGTTCGGACCAACATCAATGAGCACAACTTCGCTGCCGCACTTTTCCGACGCCGACTTCATCACCCGGTAAAAGGCGGTGACGACTCGAAAACCGTCGCCCGCAATGGCGAGTTTATCGTCTAGGCATTTGCCCCAGGCCTCAGACAGGCGGTCTTCAAACGCACTGAGTCCCAGATCACCGGCGACAATGGAAAGCCGTTCATCAATGGCGATGGGGTGCGGGGCTTGCATATCCCCGAGGCTTTCAATCAACGGGGCAACCGAGCCAAGAATTGTATCGGGGTGCTTATCCTCCGGCCAAAGTTTTTCAAGTTCAGACTCTTCCAGAAATATGCTCGTGAGATTGGATTGCGGATCAAGATCAACGGCCAGCACGCTATAGCCCAGATCGCGCAGCATCCATGCCAAGTGGTAAACCATTGAGGTTTTACCAACGCCGCCCTTGTTATTGAAAAAGGCTATGGTTTTCATGATCGCCTCCGCACGATCATCACGAGATGGTTATCCCCAACGGTATACTCCAGCCTGGGACTGCCGTTTTTCCGCAGACAACTTTCCGCAAGCGCAATTCCGCGCCCGAACTGATTCGCGAAGCCCAAAGTTTTTGCGGCCTCCGCCAGCACCGGGTTGCGATACGCGGTTCCATCGGGGAACTGCGCCCGCGTCAGGTCCCCGTACAGTGAACCGGGATTTTGTATCTCTAGGCGGTCAGAAAAATGGTTGATCGATACGGGTGTTGTTGAACCGTCATAGTTGCGATGAATTAACGCGTTGATGAACAGTTCATGCAGGGCAATGTCCGGGTAGTCAGCGATCAATTCCTCGGATAGATCGCTCCGGCGAATCGGGCGATAGACTGCGATATCTCTGGCAAGGCGGTCGGCATCGCGCATGACATTAACAAAATCCCCGGAAATTCTCAGTTCCTTCAGGGGTGTGTCGGACTGCGAAAGACCATCGTACTTGACGTATTGAACATATGCGCCCGGAAAAAATGATAATGGGTCCTTGCCAAACAGCAGCACCGCCGCATTGGTGGGAGCATTGAGCCTTTTATGATAAAAGCGAAGCGATCCAAGTTGTTCCTCCACCGATCTTCCATTTTCCTCCAGAACCGCGCGCGAGACCGCACTGGGAAGGTAAGTTGATTTGAAAATGTCCAAGGCCAAATCAGCAAGCGAGGCATCCGTGCACGCGCGGGTGTCCCATGTTCGGGCGCGATCAACCCGCCTTTCTTCTAATCGCCGTTCCTGTTCCGCGGTTGCCACGCCGGTTGAAGGTCCGATTCGAATATACACCACCTGTTTGTAGCGGACCGGCGGCATATCGGATGGCAGAACTTCAACGACGGCTATATCTTTGCCCCGGTAACTTTCTTTGGATACATGCATTGAAGGAACGGGTAATACCTGCCCATTGTTTCGATGGCTGGCAAGACTTTCCAGCAGGCGCTCATCAATTTCCGCTCCGGTTGGGCAACCCTTTTTATCCACCCCGACAAACAGATATCCCGGCAATCCTGAACCGGGCATATCATTGGAAAATGCGCAAATGGCCTTACAGAATTTGTCCGTGTCATTCAATGACTCGGTGCGCTCGATGCGGAACGACTCCATATCCGTCACTAGTCTGGCGATATCCGGCAACGTACAACACCTCACAACATATCTTCGGCTTAGACCGCATTGGCGTCAAGCCAACCTGTGCAGTCGCTTTTTGGGGGTGTGCCCGTTTTTATCGGGAAGTCGTTAAGCTGCGATTCGGCGGTATTTTTGTGCCCACCAGGCGTCCCAGAGGTTGCTTTGGTAAAGGGCCTCCATGGCCATAAGGGATTCGGCATTTTCCGCATCCCATCGCATGCCGGGGCCTTTGATGCGGCGGGTCGTGGCTTTGCACATGGATTCCATGGGGCCTGTGCCAATATCCCAGCCTTTTGCAATGAATTTGTCGTAGG
>JAJYGE010000288.1 GCA_021785155.1 Planctomycetota bacterium | reverse complement strand
CGTCACCTGGCCGGCAAATCCTGATGCGGTTGATTGGAATTATGAACAGGGCACAAAACTACGGGTCAGCTTAAAAACACTGGCCAATTATTATGCCCGTCTGGTGAGCTGGTATACCCGTGGCGGATTTCGGGATCAATATGGCCATTGGCATCATTCAGGTTATCACTATCACATTGCCTGGTGGGAAGTGCTTAATGAAGTGGATTTTGAACATAAGATGAATGTTCAGGAATACACCCGCTGGTATGATGCCATCACCGCCGCCATCCATAAAGTTTCACCGCAGACCAAATTTGTAGGTCTGGCTCTGGCGATTCCATCCAATGATCTGGCATGGTTCAAGTACTTCCTCAATCCCCGCAACCATGCTCCCGGCACGCCGCTGGATATGATTTCCTATCACTTTTATGCCACGCCGGCGCCCGCCGATAAGCCTGCCACCTGGCCGCACATTTTCTTTTCACAAGCCAGGGGATTTCTTCATACCGTCGGGAAAATCCAAGCCGTCCGGCAAAAACTTTCTCCACAAACCAAAACCGATATTGATGAAATTGGTTCCATTCTGCCCTTTGACACCGCACCCAAACTGATGCGGCCCATTCCCAATATGTATTGGAACTTAAGCGGGGCCATGTATGCATATCTTTTCGCCCACCTGGCCCGGCAGGGCATTCAAATTGCCGGTGAAAGCCAGCTCATCGGCTACCCCAGCCAGTTTCCAAGCGTTTCCATGGTCAATTGGACCACAGGTGTGCCCAACGCGAGATTTCGCGTACTGGAACTGCTACACGATAATTTTGGACCGGATGATCGCATCATCGCCACACATGTCAGCGTTCCGGGTGTATTTGCCCAGGCTTTTGTTACGGCGAAGGGCGTCAGAAAAATTCTGCTGGTAAACAAACGCAATCATACCATCCAATTGAATCTGCCCGCAGGGAAAGATTTGGTGGAACAATGGGTGGATCAGCATACCGCCGAACAGCCACCGGCCCGGCGGAAGCTGGCGCATAACCACCTGCGACTCGGTGGCTTGGGCGTGGCGGTAGTAACCCTGAGAAAATCTTGAAATCTGGAACAATAGCGGTAGTGTGACTTATATCAGCTAAGATTGTCAGACACAGTCAATAACGAGAAAGGTGCATATCATTATGAATTCATTGAACCGTCGGGATTTCATCAGTCGCATCGGGCTGACCACCGCCGGCGTACTATTGCTGCAATCAGGCTCTGCGACCGCCGCGTTGGGGCAGTCAGGCAAGCATGGCACAAAGTCCGCTTCGCCAGGGGAGATAGCGGATAGTTTCGCGTCGCCGCCGTTTGATTGCGGGCCGTGGGTATATTGGTTTTGGATGGGTGGCAACATCACCCGTGAAGGGATAACGGCGGATCTCGAGGCGATGCGGCGCGTCGGCATCGCCGGCGCATTGATCATGGATGTTTCGACGGATCCGGGAGGTTCATACGCAATGGGTGTACCGCCCGGGCCGGTTAAATTCGGCACCGTTGAATGGCGTGAGATGTTCGAATTCGCATGTTCCGAGGCGGCACGGCTGGGCTTGCACATTAACATGACCAATGACGCCGGCTGGGAAGGTAGCGGCGGACCGTGGGTGACACCCGAGCGCTCCATGCAGCGGGTGGTATTTACAACAGCCCAGCTTCATGGCGGCACAACCATTGACATGCTGTTGCCCCAGCCGAAGCCGATTGTGCGGCACAATCCCCCTTTTCCAACGGCGCTGGACACCGGGGTTCAGTTAAAGGCGGTTCTGAATTATTATGCCGACATTGCCGTACTGGCATTCCCCACGCCGCAGGCCGACATGGCCGGCCACGGCTACCGCATCCCGGACATTCAAGCCAAGGCGGAATATGTGGTACAAGACAATATGCCCACACGAATAACCTATCCGCAGTTGGCTCCCGGTCAGGCGATTCCCCAGACCGATTTGGTGGACGTGTCACGCTTTATGGATTCGTACGGACGGCTGAAATGGGAAGCGCCGGCGGACGACTGGACGATTATTCGCTTTGGCCATACCTCTACCGGGAGGGACAACCATCCGGCATCACTGGGCGGTATCGGCCTGGAAATTGACAAGCTCAGCCGAAAGGCGACAGAATTGCAATTTAATTCCCTGATACTCCGGCTGATTCGTGATGTTGGGCCGTTGGCGGGCAAATCGTTTGTGCGTACGCATATTGACAGTTGGGAGAACGGCTCACAAAACTGGACGCCGGAATTTCCGCAGGAATTTAAGCGACTGCGCGGTTATGACATCACGCCGTATCTGCCGGTAGTGGTCGGCCGAGTGGTGGAAAATCTGGAAGTCTCCAATCGCTTCTTGTGGGATTTCCGGCGGACCATTTCCGATCTGCTGGTCGAGAATTATGCCGCGTGTATGCGCAATCTGGCCAATAAGCACGGCCTTGGGCTTTCGATTGAGGGTTACGCGGGCGTTCCGGCGGATGAATTACGCTATGGCGGACAGGCTAATGAACCGATGTCCGAGTTGTGGTCGTGGCCGCGATGGAATGCTTGGACTATTGTAGCCGAGATGACTTCCGCCGGGCATGTCTATGGCCGCAACATCATCGGCCAGGAAACATTCACCGCCGGACCCAGTGAAAAATGGCAGGCTTATCCGGCGGTGGTGAAGGATATCGGCGATTGGGCCTTTGGCGAGGGCGTAAATCGTTTCGTATTTCATCGCTTTGCGATGCAGCCCTGGACGAATCCCCATTATGCTCCGGGCATGTCGATGGATTCCACTGGAATGCATTATGAACGCACGGAAACCTGGTGGCATTTAACCAAACCGTGGCATGATTATGTCGCCCGTTGCCAATACCTGTTGCGACAAGGCCACTTCGTCGCCGATGTCTGCTACATGCAGGCCGAGGGGGCACCGCAAGAGTTTGCCACTTTGGATAACGGCCCCGGCAATCCGCCCCGGCGGCCCGGTTACAACTATGACTTCTGCCCGGCCGAGGTGGTGCTTACCCGTATGGAATACAAAGGCGGTTTCTTGACGCTTCCCAGCGGCATGAAATACCGCGTTCTGGTACTACCGGATTCGCCCACGATGACACCGCAACTGCTCAAGAAAATAAAACAACTGGTTGATGCCGGAGCCACGGTTGTCGGCTCCCGTCCACAAAAATCGCCGAGCTTGAGTAATTTTCCCCATTGCGACAATGAAATCGAAAAACTGGCGGCCGAATTGTGGAGCACCGGCAAAATCATCGGCGGAAAAACAGCAGCTCAGGTGCTGTCAGCCAAGGGGATCAAGCCGGATTTTCAATGCGATCAGGTCATGGTGCGCTGGACGCATCGGCAAACTGCGGACATGGATATTTATTTTGTGGCCAATGGCGAGGTTGCCGATAAGCTGCCTTTTGCCGGAAAGTCCATGCTGGCGAATTGCGTATTCCGCGCCACCGGCACCCCACCGGAATTCTGGGATCCGGAAACCGGAAAGATTTCACCTCTCCCCGCTTATGAGTCTTCCGGCAGCATGACCCGTATCCCGATTGCTTTCGAGCCGAAGGGATCGGTGTTTGTGGTGTTCCGGCATGGGAAATCTGACCAAGTAACGGAGGCCATCCGAAGCGTCAGCCATAATGGCAAACTTCTCCTTGCCGCCAGTTCGCCCCCTCCTCCGCATATCCAGATACTATCCGCCAGTTACGGTGTTCCGGGCGATGCCGTCCATACACGCAACGTAACAGCCATCGTCCAGAAACTGGTCAACCAAGGCAA
>JAJYGE010000007.1 GCA_021785155.1 Planctomycetota bacterium | reverse complement strand
TCGCCACAGAACTTATGCCGGTGTGAATGCCACTTTGCCGCGCCGCCATAAACGGTTCGGTAATCACATTACCAGTGCCGCTGAAATTAAAATGCAGGGCCTTAGCCGGCTCAATAACTCTACCCATCACCGCCGGCAACAATCCGGTGCGCCCGGTTTTTAGCGCGGCGCTCCACGTGCGACCTGTCACCGCAGGCCCGGGAAATATCAGCAGCAGACCACCTGCATGCACAAACGATCGCAAGCGTTGAACGCTACGCGATCCTGGTGCCGGAGCGTCGCTGAAAATCACCGCCGCATAATGCCGCAGTGATTGTGACGATAGTTCAATGGCGCTGATGACATGTGGGGCAAAGGTATTGCCATGCGCTAACGGTGCCAGAGCGGTGGACAGCCACGCCGTACTGGCCAGACGATTGGCCATTGGATCACCCGTTGCGCCATCCACGAGCAACACGCGCATACGCCGATGGGCATGCACGACCAGTCTTCGGGTGTTGTCAATAATCAGTCCATCGGCGGGGAGTCGGGCTGTTATGGTGTGCATACCGGCGACGGTAATGTCCGTCCCCAGTGTTGCGTCAACGGTTACTTCCGAGCCGGGGTTAATCTGCGGCAGCGTTACAGAACCAGCCGCCACCTGATCAAGAAACAATCGAACATTGACGCGGGCCTGCGGCATAGCGGTAGCGTTGAACACGGAAATACGCACACGCAATGGACGGTTGATCAGGGCAAAATGTCGGGCCAGTGTTAAGTCTGTAATGGCCATATTGCCCGCGTGCGGATCGCCGACATCGAACACCCGCACCGTTGCGCCGGTTTTACGAATCTCGGTTATCAGGGTTTTCAACCGTTGCGGTGTTCCCGCTTGAATGGCAGTACCCGCCGAGTTCAACGGTGCGAACGCCGCCTGAGCGTCATCAGTTATCAGCCAGAGACGTTTGCGATTGGCCCGCGTTTTCTGTTTCTGCAGTACGTTCAAGGCGCGTTTTAATCCCGCGGCCAGATCCACAGCCGCATCGGTCGGCTTTTGGCTGGCAACCAGATGGCTCACCGTGGCAAGATCCGGAGCCGGTTCATTGACCAGACCATGCGGATTTTTCGAACCACTGATAATAGCCACGCGGCCTTGCACGCTGGTGCCGTCAAGCCAATGCGTCAACAATGATCGTGCGCGGACAAAAATTGTCTTTTGCCCGGCCGGGCGATATTGCGTGGTATAGGCATTATCCCAGACCACCACAGTCAAACGGCTGGCATTACCAAGAATAGCGCCAAGAACAGATCCCGGCGGCAGAAACTGTGCGATTCCCGCCGCCAGCAGCAGCAGCGCCAGGCAACGCAAAAGCAACAAAAGCCAGCGCTGCAATTTAAGTTTGCGTACATTACGCCGATGGGCCGCCAGGAGAAATTCCATCGCCGCCCAAGCCTGAATCCGAAATCGCCGCCGATTCAACAGATGAATCACAATCGGTATCGATATGGCTGCCGCCCCCGCGGCAAACAGCCACGGTGTAACAAAAGGCAAAACAGCGATCGGCAACAACAGACTCAACATAACTCCAAATGAGCTTCCAAATTCCTGATTCTAACTTCTGACTCCCAACTCCGATTTCCGAATTCAATGGATCCGCGCCGCCCGATTCGCCAAAAATCCCGGCAACGAAACATCCAGTGGCACGCTGGTGTCGATTTGCAGAAAATCCACCTGCAATTTATGGCACGCCGCCCGCAACTTCTCCGTATGTTTCTGAAATTCCTCCAGATACGCCTCCCGCAGCGCCTGTGGTTCCACAACCACTTCAGCCGGGTCTTCCATTCCTTTGAACATGGTGGTATTGCGGAACGGGAATTCCAATTCATCATGGTCGAGCACCTGCATGATGATCACATCATGGCGGCGATACCGCAGATGCCGAATCCCCTTGATTATGCCCGCCGCGTCGTCAAACATATCGCCAATAACGATAAACAGGCTGCGATGGCGGATTTCCTCGGCAATTTCCTCCAGCACCTGTCCGGTGCCGGTTTTGGGGCCGCCGGGAGAACCGGAAAGTTCTTCGATAATCGTGCGCCAATGCCGCGGACTGTTGCTGGGCCGCAAAAGCTTGCGGATTTTCTGGTCAAAGACGGCCAGCCCCGCACCATCCTGCTGGTGAATGGCCACATACGCCATGCTCGCCGCGATGCTGATGGCGTGATCAAACTTCCGCCATTGCGGGTTGGATTGCCCCGCATAATTCATGGAGTGCGAGGCATCCACCACCAGCATGACCTGCAGGTTGGTTTCTTCCTCATACTGTTTGATGTAATGCCGATCGGTGCGGCCAAAGACTTTCCAATCCACATACTTAATATCGTCGCCGCTGGTATAGGGCCGGTGTTGCGCAAATTCAATGGAAAAGCCTTTATATGGCGATCGGTGCATCCCCGTGATAAACCCTTCGACAATCAGGCGGGCGCGCACATCCAGTGCGGCAATCTTGGCAAGCGTGCGCGGATCGAGATATTTTTTATAATCCGTCTTTTGCGGGACTTCTACACTCACGGATACACACACTTATAAACCATGATTCTGAACTTACTACAATCCATTGGCTTGGTCCCGTTACGTGCTGTGCAATACCTTCGGCATGCCCGCGGTTACTTTCGCGCTTTGATCATCGCGGTCGGTATGTTCAATGAGCATGCGGATAATATCATCGGAATGAATACCTTCCGCTTCGGCATTGAAGTTTGTCAGCACGCGGTGGCGCAGGGTTGGATAAGCCACCGCCCGGATGTCTTCGGTGCTGACATGATACCGCCCCTGTAACAGCGCCCGCGCCTTGCCGGCCAGAACCAGATATTGTGAAGCCCGCGGTCCGGCGCCCCACGCGACATAATCTTTAACGAACTTGGGGGCATCCGGCTGGGACACCCGCGTTTGTCGGGTTAAGCGTAACGCGTAGCGTACCACATGATCCGGCACCGGTACCTTCCGCACGAGTTCCTGCAATTGCAGCACTTCCTCCGCCGTGAGCACATGTTCCACCTGCACATGCCGCGGAGCGGTGGTGAGGCGGACAATATCAAATTCTTCCTGCTCCGTGGGGTAACTTACCAGCACATTAAACATGAACCGATCCAATTGCGCTTCCGGCAATGGATAGGTGCCTTCCTGTTCAATGGGATTTTGCGTCGCCATGACAAAGAAGGGTTCAGGCAGCCGCCGCTGTACGCCGCCCGCGGTGACTTGATGTTCCTGCATGGCCTCCAGCAAAGCCGCCTGTGTTTTCGGCGGCGTGCGATTGATTTCATCGGCCAGAACGGCATTGGCAAAAATCGGCCCTTTGACATACCGCAAAGACCGTTGCCCGGTGGATTTATCTTCTTCAATCACTTCCGTGCCCGTGATGTCCGAGGGCATAAGATCAGGTGTGAACTGCACGCGGTTAAAGCTTAGATTCAATGTTTTGGATAAAGTTGATACCAGCAGGGTCTTGGCCAACCCCGGCACACCCACGAGCAGACAATGCCCTCGACAAAATAAGGCGATCAGCAATTCTTCAATCACCTGATCCTGCCCGACGACGGTTTTGGCCAACTCCCGCCGAATTTTTTTAAAGCCGTCCTGGAGTTTCTCCACGCTCTGGAGTTCCTGCGGCGATAATTCCATACTTTCAGTCGAACTGCTTTCTGCGCTCACGTACGATCTCCAGAATAAAAGACCCCATAAAAATACCACATCCGCGCCATTGTGCATAACGCGGCACAACGGGAGATGA
>JAJYGE010000284.1 GCA_021785155.1 Planctomycetota bacterium | reverse complement strand
CCAGTGGCGAGCTTGAGCGGACCGCCAACTCCAGATATGCGGCGTCATACGCGGTAAGGCGATATGGAAAAGTCCGTGCAGGGGGCCTATAGTCATGCAGGGGCTAATTGTTGTTCTCTTTTTTCAAGGGGTGACGTATGTCGATCGATAATCTTGTTGTGGCAACCTATGAAAGTCATGAAGGTGCGGAGAATGCGGTCAAGGAACTCCAGAAGGGCGGCTTTGATATGAAAAAGCTTTCCATCCTTGGCAAAGGTATGGAAAATGAGCAGCATGTAGTGGGCTATTACAACGCTTCAGAACGGGCGGTGTTCTGGGGCAAATATGGCGCTATTTGGGGAGGGCTTATGGGGCTGCTGTTTGGTTCGGCGATGTTTATGGTGCCGGGTATCGGGCCATTGTTCGTACTTGGGCCATTGGCGGGATGGATATTTGGTGCCATTGAGGGAGCAGTCATTGTTGGTGGCCTGACGGCGTTGGGGGGCGCGCTTTATAGCCTTGGCATTCCCAAAAATAGTGTTCTGCAGTACGAGACCGATATCAAGATGAGCAAGTATCTGGTGATTTTGCATGGAACGGATAGTGAAGTTGCAAAGGCCCACCAGATCTTGGTGCGTACCGCTTCTCGAACCGAATCCCATGCGGTTACACCGGAACCAAGCTTCTTTAAGGCCTGAGCGCCGCTGAACGGATTGCCGCTACGGGAATAATCGCGAGCACCGTCCATCGGTTCGCGAGGCACCTGATTCAAGCCGGTGGTGCTGGTGATCAGTGCGGGGTTTTGCGGTGAAATGGAGGTCCGTCTATGGCCGAGCCTGCTACCACATCGAATCTCGCCGCCGTTCCTACGGTCGGCGCCGCCAAAGGGCTTTCCACCCAGGAGGCCGCCGAGCGGCTCAAGAAGTTCGGCCCCAACGCCATTCCCAAACAAAAACCGCATCCCATTCGCGCGTTCCTGCTGAAGTTCTGGGCACCGGTTCCGTGGATGCTCGAAGTCACCTTCATACTGGAATTGGCGCTGCACAGATCGGTTGGAGCCATCATTATCGCCTTGCTGCTGGTCGGCAATGCGGTGTTGGGATTTGTTGAAGAAGGCCGCGCACAGGCCGCGCTGGAAATCCTCCGTCATCGCCTGGAGATTAACGCTCGGGTTATGCGCGACGGCAAATGGCTCCCGGTATCCGCCCGTGATCTGGTACCCGGTGATTGTATTTATCTACGTATGGGGGACATGGTTCCCGCGGATGCCCATCTGATTCAAGGCAATATAGAAGTTGATCAGTCGGCTTTAACCGGCGAATCCGCCCCGGTTGAGCTTGCACCGGGTGGCGATGCCCGTTCCGGCTCGGTGGTCAAACGTGGTGAGGCGGCTGCGGAAGTCACAGCTACCGGTGCCAAAAGCTTCTTTGGCAAAACTGCGGAACTGGTGCGTGGTGCCAAAACTGTCGGCCACATGGAACAGATTATTTTTTCCATCGTCAAATATCTTGTGATTATGGATGTCACGCTGGTGGTGATTATTTTGATCTATGCCTTTGCCATGGGCATCGCCTGGTTTGTTATTTTGCCTTTTGCCCTGATCCTGCTGGTGGCCTCCGTACCCGTCGCGCTTCCCGCCACTTTTACGCTGGCGCAGGCCACTGCTTCACTGGAAATGGCAGCCAACAATGTGCTGGTGACGCGCCTGTCGGCCATTCAGGAATTGGCCAGCATGCAGCAGTTGTGTTGCGATAAAACCGGCACGCTGACGCTCAACGAACTGGCGCTGGAAAAAGTTCAAGGCCTCAATGGTGCCACCGAACCGGACGTGCTGGCATTTGCCGCGCAGACGTGTGATGCCGGCACCCAAGATCCCATTGATATGGCCATTCTAAAAAAATATCAGGAGAATCCCGTTGCGGCATTCCATTGGAAGCGGCAAAAATTAATCCCCTTTGATCCCGCCACCAAACGGGCCGAAGCGGAACTGGAACAGGATGGGAAAAAGGCTCGCGCGATGAAAGGCGCACCGGCCACATTGGTCGCCTTGTGCAAAAACGCCGGGGATAGCCTGAAACAGGCGGACGCTCTGGCGGCGCAGGGCAACCGCGTAATGGGCGTTGCCGCCCAGACCGATGGCGAATTAAAAATGATCGGTCTTCTTTCTTTGCGCGATCCACCGCGGCCGGAATCGCACGAAACCATCGCCAGACTTCAAGCATTGGGTATCCGCGTGCGAATGGTTACGGGAGACGGCCAAACTACCGCTCAGGCCATCTCAACGCAATTGGGCATTGGGAACAAGTCTGCCGATCGTTCCGCCATTGAAAAAGGACTACTGGACGCCGATGTATTTGCGGGCGTTTTTCCGGAGGACAAAATTGCGCTGGTCCGCGAGCTTCAGAAGCAGAAAGTTATTACCGGAATGACCGGCGATGGCGTCAATGACGCCCCGGCGCTCAAACAGGCGGAAGTTGGAATCGCCGTATCCAATGCCACGGATGTCGCCCGCTCCGCCGCCAGCCTGGTGCTTACCAAACCGGGAATTTCCCACCTGACCGACGCGGTCAACATTGGCCGCAAGGTATACCGGCGCATGCTCACCTACACCACCAATAAGGTCACCAAGACCATTCAGGTAGCACTGTTCCTGAGTCTGGGCTTGCTGATAACCGGTTCTCTTGTAACCACGCCCCGGCTGATTTTGCTGCTGCTGTTCGCCAATGATTTTGTCACCATGTCTCTGGCCAGTGATCGTGTCACGCCTTCACCACATCCGGATCGCTGGAATATTCGCATCGTGATGTGGTCCTCAGCCGTGATTGCGGTCTCCTGGCTCTTATATTGCTTCGCGGTATTCTATGTCGGTCGACATTTCCTGAAGTTACCGGCCACGCAAACGCTGGTCTTTCTGGCCCTGGTATTCAGCGGATTGGCCACCGTCTATCTGGTGCGTGAAAGCCGCTGTTTCTGGAAATCCCGACCGGGAACATTCCTGCTTTGTGCCACCGCCGGAGATGTGGTGGTGGTATCCGCAATGGCGGTCTTTGGAATTTTGATGGTGCCCGTCCCCATCATGATGGTACTGGGGTTATTGGCCGCTACCATCGTCATGATGTTCGTGCTGGATATCGTCAAAAAGCCGCTAATGCGTCGCCTCGCAGGTACGTGAGCAATATCCATGAAAACAATGCCATTCATACAGCCCAACGACTCGTCCGGATATGTTGCGCTCAATTTTTCTCCCAGATTTTGGCTGCTGGTCGTGATCACCGGTATTGGTGCCGGGCTGGGGGCCTCTCTGCTGATGGCTCTGCTGGCGGTCGTACAGCATTGGTCCTATTCCTATAGTTCGGGCGATTTTCAGCATGCGGTTGAACTTGTATCTCCTTGGCGGCATGTATGGATCATGGCGGCTGCGGGCCTGCTGGCAACCGTTGTGATCTGGCTGCTGAAGCACTATTGGCCGGGAAAGGATAGTGACGCCCCCAAAGCCATCTGGTTTAGGTCTGGCCACTTGCCCTTCATTCGCACTATCATCGACGCCGCGCTATCTATGACCATCGTCGGCATGGGAGCGTCCCTGGGGCGGGAAGGGGCACCCAAGCAAGTGGGCGCTGCCGTTGCCAGCGTACTTTCCCGTTGGACTAAGTTAGAACCAGCGGAAAGACGATTTTTAGTCGCGTGTGGAGCCGGTGCGGGCATGGGAGCTGTCTATAATGTGCCCCTCGGGGGTGCCCTGTTTGCGCTTGAAGTATTGCTTGGAACTCTGGCTTTGCCGCTGATTCTCCC
>JAJYGE010000115.1 GCA_021785155.1 Planctomycetota bacterium | reverse complement strand
CGTGGCCACCGCCACACCAAGATGCACATTGTTTTTATAAATAACAATGCGGTCCTGGATCTGAGCATTGACAATGGGGACAGCCTTGGCGGCGGCGCACACGGCCCGGCCAAAGAACGACAGGAACCCCAAGCCCACACTGTGCGTTTTTTCAAACTTCTCTTTGTACTTCTCCCGCAACGCCATCACGGCGGACATATCCATTTCATTAAAGGTGGTAAGAATCGCCGCGCTGTGCTGGGCTTCCACAAGTCGGCGGCCAATGGTTTCCCGCAGTTTCGACATTTCCACGCGCGTTTCTTCCGGGCCGTCGCCTTTGGCGATTGGCGCGGCGGCAGGCTTTGTTGGAGCCGGTCGCGCTGCCGGAGCCGACACCGGTGCGGCCACGGGAGTCGGGACACCGTGACGGGTTTCCAGAAATTGCACCACATCCCCCTTGGTAATGCGATTGCCCGGCCCGGTTGGCGATATAGCGGCGGGGTCCACATTGTTTTCTTTCACAATGCGTTCCACGGCTGGAGAAAGCGGCTTAGCAGCGGCTTTGTCACTGCCGGCAGTTTTTGTACCTGCCGTCGGAGCACTTGCCGTTGCGGTTTTTGCGGCAGGTTTCGCGATGCCGGCAGAGCCTTGTTCAATGCGGGCCACAACATCCCCGACATTAACCGTTTGTCCGGCGGTTTTAACAATGCGCAAAACGCCGTGCGATCCGGCTGGTAATTCAACCGTGGCTTTATCCGTTTCCAGTTCCGCCACCACATCATCGGACGCCACTGGATCACCATCGGCTTTTACCCAATTGGCGATACGCGCTTCGGTTACAGATTCCCCCAAGCCGGGGACGAACAGATCAACCAGTGTGTTACTCATAATGTTTTAATTCTTTCATGATAGCGACTACATAGCCCCAAGGCATATTTCCAAAACCTCCGCACTTTATAACGCGCCAGGCATTACCCGGAAAGTCTCCAACGGTGTGGTTGACACCGGCGTGCGGCAATTTTTCCGTACCGGTATCAAATGGCGAACACACATTCAACCACCGGCAGAGCCGGCGGCTATGTGGGGGATGTTCGGCGGCGTTTACTTCGCAATCGGCGCACCTTCCGTTACCTCCACATCGCTGGGGCGGGTTTCGCGGGTAGCTGTGGCATGTTCTTTGCCCACCACATCCGCCACGGACAAATTCAGTGCCCGGGCCAGTATTTCCGCCTGTTCATGCACATGGCGTTCATGCGAGCCAGCAGCCGGGGAACTCGACGGCTTGCGGCCAATATATGTTAATTTCTGCATGCCCGGCCAGTGGTAATGCAATTTCGCTCCGATAAATGGATACACGCCATTGTTCCGCGGCTCCTCCTGAACCCATACCATTTCCACACCCTTGGGATACGTGCGGGCGATTTCGGTAAGCCGATCGGCATAGAACGGATAAATCTGTTCCAGGCGAAGAATGGCAATATCAGTAATGCGGTTTTTGTCACGCTCGGCCAGAAGTTCATAATAAATTTTACCGCTGCAAATCAGCACGCGCCGCACGCGCGAACGATCCAGTTTGGAAGTTTCATCAATCATTTCTTCAAATTGCCCGCCACTGAATTCCTCCAGCCGTGAAACCGCCATCTTATTTCTAAGTAAACTCTTGGGAGCCATGATAATCAGCGGCTTGCGGAAGCTGCGGTGCATCTGTCGGCGCAATAAATGAAAATATTGGGCTGGGGTTGTGGGGTTGCACACCTGAATATTATCTTCCGCCGCCAGTTGCAGGAAACGCTCCAGGCGGGCGTGAGAATGTTCCGGCCCCTGGCCTTCATAGCCGTGCGGCAGGAGCATTACCAGGCCATTGAATTTACCCCATTTGGTTTCCGCGCTGACCAGAAACTGATCAATAATCGGCTGGGTCATATTCACAAAATCGCCGAATTGCGCTTCCCACATCACCAGTGCATGCGGATCCGCTGAAGAAAATCCATATTCAAAACCCACGACCGCTAATTCTGAAAGCATGGTATTGATGATGGTAAATCGGGCTTTGGCCTCACCGAATGCGCCCAGCGGATTGTATGAATTGCCATTTTCCGAATCAAAAATTACCGCATTGCGATGGCTGAACGTTCCGCGACAAACATCCTGCCCGGTCAGGCGCACCCAGATGCCTTCATCCAGCAATGATCCAATGGCCAGCATTTCTCCATTGCCCCAGTCAATGCCTTCCCCCTTGCGCACGGCATCAAGCCGCTGCTTATACATTTGCGCCACTTTAGGATGCGGAGAAAAATCATCCGGAAATTTACAGACCTTTTCCGCGATACTTAGTAATTGCTGGGAACTCACAGCCGTATCCACACGCCAATCCCGAATGTCGCGCGGCACTTTCAACAGGTCTTTCCATGGGCCATGCACCGGCGGCGCCGCATCGGTGGGTTTAAAGGTCTGGGCGTATTCATGGGCCTTATCCAGACGGTCATGAACGTCGCGGGCCATTTCATCAAGCTCAAGTTGCTTAATTTGGCCGGCATCCAGAAGGTGCTTGGCATAAAGCTGACGGGTGGTGGGATGTTTGGCAATTTCCCTATACATCACCGGCTGAGTCACACTGGGATCATCCATTTCATTGTGGCCGCGTCGGCGATAACAGACCAGGTCAATAATCACGTCCGCCTTGAAACGCTGGCGAAACGCAATGGCCAGACGGGCGGCCTGCACCACCGCTTCCGGATCGTCACCATTGACATGAAATACCGGTGCCTGAATGGCCTTGGCGACGTCACTGGGATAGCGTGTGAATCGACCATCATTGGGGTTGGTGGTAAAACCGATCTGGTTATTGACAATAATGTGAACTGTGCCACCCGTGCGATACGCTTCCAATTCTGAAAGATATAACGTTTCGGCCACAATGCCCTGGCCGGTAAATGCCGCGTCGCCGTGCATGAGCACGGGCATCACGCGTTGCCGCGTGGCATCACCTTTTCGGTTTTGCTTGGCGCGGACAATGCCTTCCACCACCGGATCAACAATTTCAAGGTGGCTGGGATTGGCTGAAAGCGATAAATGCACGGATCGGCCTGATCGCGTGGTGTAATCATAGGCGTAACCAAGGTGATACTTCACATCTCCGTCACCCATGGATTTCTGCGGGCGATCCAGCACTTCGGCCATGATCATTTCATAGGGCTTGTGCATGCTGTGTGCCAACACGTTCAGGCGTCCGCGGTGCGGCATGCCCATGACGATTTCATCCACACCGTTTTCGGCCCCCTTTTCAACCACTTCATCCAGGAGGTTGATAAGCGTTTCCGCGCCTTCAATGCTGAAGCGTTTGGTGGTGGGGTGCCGACGTTGCAGGAATAATTCAAAATCTTCCGAGGCGGTCAGGCGCGACATGATAAATTTGCGATCATCATCCGACAACTGCGGGCTGTTGAGAGTGGGTTCCATTAAATCTTGAAGAAACTGGCGCTGATCAGGATCACGTATGTCCATATATTCAACCGCCAATGTCCCGCAATAGGTGCTGCGCAACATGGAAATAAGTTGCCGGAGCGGCACGCGCCCGCCGCCGCCAAAACTTCCGGCATTCACTGATCGATCCAAGTCCGCTTCGCTTAAGCCGAACTCGTTAAGGCTCAAGAGCGGATGCTCGGTGGCGTTATGCCCCAGCGGATCCAAATCCGCAATCAGATGGCCGAGTTCACGATAACTATGCACGAGATCAGAGACCTGCAAATCCGGCTCGCCATCCACCGGCGCACGCGCGGATACCGAAGCACTGACAC
>JAJYGE010000025.1 GCA_021785155.1 Planctomycetota bacterium | reverse complement strand
TTTTTCAATAAAGACCGTGGCATCCTTAAAGGCGGCTTCCGCTTCCGCCCGGGCGGCATTGAGCGAGCTTTTGAGCGTAATTTCGTTGTGCGCCACACGCATGCCTCGGCCACCACCACCGGCGGACGCTTTAATAATGACCGGATAGCCGATTTTTTTGGCCACTTCCACAGCTTCTTTTTCCGATTGAACCGGGCCATCGCTGCCGGGGGTCAAGGGGACTTTGCATTGCTTGGCCAGGTCCTTGGATGCCAGCTTGGAACCCAGCATTTTCATCGATTCCACCGAAGGCCCGATGAATTCGATTTTGCAACTCCGGCAAACATCCGCAAAGTGCGCGTTCTCAGATAAAAAGCCAAAGCCGGGATGAATGGCCTGAACATCCGCAACTTCCGCAGCGGAAATGATCCGTGGAATATTGAGATAACTTTCCGCCGCCGCCGCCGGGCCGATGCAGATTGCCTGATCCGCAAGCTTTAAATAAGCGGCGTCGCGATCGGCTTCCGAATATACCGCCACAACCTCAACACCCAACTCCCGGCAGGCCCGGATAATGCGCAAAGCAATTTCGCCACGATTGGCAACAAGAATTCTGGAAAACATATCTTCCTCATCGACGCCAGGCAACGTAATTTACTGGGCTTTTACCATGAACAGCGGTTGGTTATATTCCACGGGTTGTCCATTCTGCACCAGTATTTTGGTCACAACACCGCTGACTTCGGCACGAATTTCATTAAATACCTTCATGGCTTCAATGATGCACACAACAGTGTCTTTGCCAACCGTTGTGCCAATTTTTACAAACGGATCCGAGTCCGGATTAGCTGCCGTATAAAAGGTGCCTACCATGGGTGATTTAATGGGTATTACGCCTTCATCCTCCGCTGGCGCGGCGGTGCCGGGATTCGCGGTTGGTGCCATGATCGGCATGTGATGGGCCATGGGCATCATCGGTGCCCCAGTCATTGGCATACCCACCGGGGCGAAGTCGCGCTTCAGGCGAATTTTTGCCTTGTCTTCCACCAGCTCTATTTCCGTCAGACCATGATCTGACATGAGCTTGATGAGGTCTTTGACCCGCTTATTGTCTGTGAACGTTTCCTTGGTCGCCATAATGAATTTTTCTCCGAAAGCCATCCGCCGCACAATGCGGGGATTACAGCCAAGCCGAATTCAACGTTTTAGGAAGGCTGCTTAACACACGGCAGCCTGTTTCCGTCACGAGTATATCGTCCTCTATCCGCACACCGCCGATCCCGGGAAGATATATTCCCGGCTCAACGGTGACAATCATACCGGGTTTCAGGATACCATCACCGCGCTGGGAAAGCGACAACTGCTCATGAATATCCCGCCCCACGCCATGGCCGAGACTATGCCCAAACGCTTTGCCAAAACCCGCCCGGGTAATAATGTCACGGGCTATTTTATCAATTTTTTTGCACGCCACACCAGATTTAATTCCGGCTATGGCTGCTTCCTGAGCTTCCAGAACAATCTGATAAATTTCCCTTATTTTGCGCGGCGGATCGCCCAGGAAAATCATCCGCGTAAGATCCGATCGGTAGCCATTAAATAAGGCACCCCAATCCACCAGCATAGCCGAGTTCGTCTGCATTTTTACCGCCCCGGGACGGTAATGCGGAAGACTGCCGTTGGCACCGGCGGCGACGATGGGATCAAAACTGGCGTTCGATGCGCCCCGGCGTCGCATTTCATAAACCAGCAGACCGGCAATTTCGTTTTCCGTCTGACCCGCCTTCAAATGGGCTTTGAGTGCTTCAAAGCTGTGTTCGGCGATGGTAACGGCCTGTTCTATAAGCGCAATTTCATGGTTGTCTTTGATATTCCGCAGTTTAACCAAAATCTCCAGCACCGGTTTAAGACGAATTCCCGCAGGCCGGGTAAACTCCTGAACCGCCGCTTGCTGGCGCAACGTCAGACTTTCTTCCTGAATAGCCAGCGCGCGAATCTTCTGTTTTTTACAGATTTTGATCACTTCTTCCGAAATTCGCTTCTTGCGCATGATCGCGTGAACCCACGGGCACTCACGGGCAATCTGCTCGGCGTAACGAAAATCACTGACCAGCCAGACCCGATCAGAGGTTAATAACGCCCACGAATCATCCCCCTCAAATCCCGTCAGCCAGCTTACGTCCGGAAAATAGCTTACCAGCAGCGCATCAGCTTTTGTTTTTTTTAGTTCAGCACGGGCCGCATGCCAGCGTTGCAAAATATAATCCGGAGGTTGCGGGACAGCTTCAGACATTCAGGATTCTCCATAAGCAAACCGTGGAGTATAACCGCTGAAGCGATTTCGGACATCTCAATTTGGCAATTTCTCTGACCCTTACTGTCGACGAGCCGTCAGCAGTTCCCGTTGCCGTCAAAGCCTCACTGCCTTGATACTGTGCTGACAATCGGATCGCCGACGCTGCCGCCGGTGCGGAGATTCTGCTGGATTTGCAGCTTTCTGCCCGCGCCGTCAAAGACCATGAGGGTGGTATTCTGCTTGGGAGCAATGACATCGGTCTGGTTGCCCCGGCTATTGTATCCGTGGAAGGTAAAGAGGGTGGATGTATCCGAGAAGTTGCCCGAAAGCGTCCCGTCCGCCCCCTGATCCGCCCGCATCATATCCAAAAGGCCGGTGTAACAACAATTACCCCTTTTTTTCCTTCCCGGCTGAAACGTAATTATTTCTCCACTGCCGGATACTTTGGCGTAATCCATTGCGTCCTTCCCCTGTCGGTCACCAGCAGCACACGACCGTTTTGAAAGGAAAGCCAGAAACCCTTTCGGTAGGTGCCACACCCGTCATAATACGGCATATTTGCATTGCCCAGCTTTACAACAAACTTTACGTGGTTGGCGTACCAAAGCAATATTCGCCCGCTCTTCGCGGTAATCAGTATTTCCGCGGCACCACAAGTTGCATCAAAAGTTTTCACGCCTTGGAAAGTTATCCGTTTTTTTCCAACGAACAGCACGTTGTTCATGCGTCCCTCGAAAACGGGCATTTTTCCCAACATCCCGACAAGTTTTCCAGGCACCGTAGCCTTTCGAATTACCAACAGGGAACCTGCCCCCGGTGCATGCGATGGGCCAATCGTCCACAGACGTGATGACTCAACACCGGTGCTTACCAGAAGGTTGGCACCAGCAAATGCCAAACCCGTTATCATTTTGTGCATGTGCATAGCAAATATCCGACCATCTGATACCCGCACCAGGTCAATGGTATGCAGACCGGTCTTTGGCGTCCATGCGGCAAATGCTGCCCATTTTCCATCAATGCCCAATGCGCAATAGTGAGTGTCAATCATGATTACGCGCCCATGGACCGGGGGTACCAGCCATGAATTCACCAAGTGCCGACTCGAAGGCGATTTGGGTTGTAAAATCCCCAATCCGGTTAAGCCAAAATACAATAGGCGATCCCCTCCAGGGATTTCACGGAGCACCCCCAATGATCCCATTGGCCGCGATACCAATATTTTTCCTGCACCAGTTTTATAAAATACTCGAACTGAAGTATGTCCACCATTAAAGAAATCGGATGTAGTTGCGGGGACCATTCCAACAAAACCGCAATACGTTGTTAGGTTTGAAAAATCACTCAACTTGATGATGGATGTCTCTTTATTGACATCGGATCGTCCAGTAGCTCCATAACCAACGGCTGTTAGGGCTAAGGATAAAATAAGGCAAATGAACACTATTGGAAACAACCGCTGCATCTGAATACTCCAAGACCGAAGGCCATCCGATGGGCAAGACAATTTGG
>JAJYGE010000085.1 GCA_021785155.1 Planctomycetota bacterium | reverse complement strand
AAATTTGCCCCACCAACAACCGGGTTTTACTGCCCAACGTAATCCTGGCGGCGCTGATAAAGCCTCTCAACACCCATTTCGAACGTTTCTCATTATACCACACCGCACGGCCAGTCAAAAACAATTCCCCCCGACAATCTCCTAAACCCATTACCTGAACAGGCTCATGGGGTTGATAATCCCCCCCCTTCTGCCCTAAACTATGGATAGTTTCGGGAACGCGCAGGACAAATTGGGCTAAGTCCCGGTTTGTAAAAGAGTTAAGGCTGGTCTTTTTAGAAGTCTCGGTGGCAAAATAATGTCCGCCGGGGCTTGAACGCCAGAATTGTTTTGACGAGGAATCTTCAGAGTGAAAAACGTGAATTTGCCTGAATCTCAAGCTATGCAGGTGTGGTTTGATTTTGACGGGACTATTTCCCGCCAAGACGTGTTAGATGAATTAGTGAACAGATTTTCGCGTAATGAATCATGGAAACTCGTCGAAGAGCGGTGGAAAGCGGGCTTAATCGGCTCGGAAGCCTGTTTACGCGAAGAATTTTCGCTTTTGGATGTTTCGGATGATGATCTTTACGCATTTGTTGATCAAGTGGAAATTGACGGGGGATTTATTCCACTGATTGAATTGCTCCGGCAGAATCATGTCCCATTTGCGATTCTCAGTGACGGCATTGAAAAATTCATCCGCCGTATTCTTAGTCGCTTCAACGCGGGAGACATTGAAATTCGAGCCAATCGCATTGCCCGACGGAATCAGCAACTCCATCTGGTCTGTCCCCACCGCCAGGAATTTTGCTTATCCGCGGCGGCACATTGCAAGTGCAGCAGCGCCAAGAATCTGCGGATAGGGCAGCGGAAAACCGTTTATATTGGTGATGGCCGCAGTGATGTCTGTCCGGCGCGGCAAGCGGATGTGGTGTTTGCCAAGGGCGTGTTGGCAAATGAATTGGCAACCCAACAACATGCCTATATCCCTTATGCCAGTCTGCACGAAATTGTCGCGATCATGAACCGGGCGTGGACATCGCAGGTTGCAGCGGTTTGATCGGTGTTTGACCGGCCTGAAAGAATGCGAGCCTTATGTCAGGAATCACCTCGATAAACCCCGCACCGTCCACTTCAGCATCGCCGAGTATGCAAGGCGAGGTGCAAACGCTTCTGAACGAGCATCATCAGGACACTGAACATTTGCTGGCCGACTTGTTGCAAATTCCATCCACCAGCGGCAAGGAACGCGAGTTGGTGATGTTTCTGGCGCAATGGGCCGTGCAAAATGGCTTTGAAACAGATCTTTTTGAATCATCCGAAAGCCAGCTCCAGGCATACCCGCAAGCAGCGTTGCCACACATTCCACTGATTGGCCGTCCGACATTGGTCATTCAATTACCGGGGCGCGGGATGGGGCCGAGCCTGATGTTTAATGCCCACAGCGATGTCATTGCCCCGGGTGATCCAGGCCGGTGGACGCATGGCCCGTGGTCCGGAGAAATTTCCGATGGGTGGATATATGGTCGCGGCGCGTGCGATGTGAAAGGCCCACTGGCCAGCGCGCTGGCAGCGCTGGTGGCGATGAAAAAGGCGTATCCCCGCGGTTTGCCGGGCGATGTCATGGTGGAAATAGTTCCCGGAGAAGAAGATTGCGTTGGATTAGGCACGCTGACGAGCCATGCGCGCGGCTATCATCCGAACGGATTAATTGTACTGGAACCCACTGAAGGCCAACCCCGGTTGGCGTCGCGTGGCGGAGTACGTTTTGTCATTCGGGTGCATGGTCATGCGGTACATGGAACGGTCAAATGGCTGGGAAAGGACGCCATCATCGCCATGCGGGCGGTTCTGGAAAAGCTCGAACTTATGGAGAGGGAATTTGCCACGCCAAGCCCCAATGTGTTATTTGCGGACTATCCGATTATGCGGCCCATTACGGTGGATCGCATGGAAGCAGCCAATTGGCAGGGTGCCACCTGTGATTTGGCCACATGTCAGGGGTATCTGGAATTGCTACCGGCGGACGATCTGATGGATTGGAAAAAGCGCTTTCAGGATCGGCTGATGGATTTGCATCAAAAGGGCAATGGGGATGGGTGTAAACTGGAAATAGAGTTTTCCGAAGAATATGGTGGCCACGAACTTTCCGCACAGCATCCCCTGGCACAAAGCGCTGTGAATGCCATGCGTTCCGCCGGTTTGGCATCGCCCCCCGTTCGCTGGGCAGGATTCAACGCGGGTTGTGAAGCAGGTTTGCGATGGGGTATGGATCAAACGCCAACGCTGATATGGGGTCCCGGCAGCCTGGTGCAAGCGCACGGCGTGGATGAATATGTGGAAATTAAAGCTGTGCATGAAGCGGCGCTGACTTTTGCGCTGTGTGCAATACATTGGACAAGTTTACCGGTAAAATAGAGTTATGACGCAAACAATGGTACATCATCTGGGCATGACGGATCTTCACGCTACAAGCCAATCCCAGCAATGGTTTGCCCGCGCCAAGAAGGTGTTGGCGGGAGGCATCAGCAGCTCGGCCCGAGCGTCCACGACCGGTCCGTTGCCATATCCGCTGTATATTGCGCGGGGAGAAAAATCGCACGTCTGGGATGTTGATGATCATGAATTCATTGATTATCTGCTTAGCTATGGCAGCGCAATTCTTGGTCATGCCGACGGGGGCCTTGTGGCGACGGTGCGGCAACAACTCGACCGGGGCACGATGTTTGGCACGTGCAATACGGTGGAGGTGGAGTTGGCAGAGCAAATTTGTTCGATGGTCCCAGGCGCGGAACTGGTGCGCTATGCCAATTCGGGTTCGGAAGCCATCAGCGGGGCCATTCGTGCGGCGCGCGGGTTTACCGGCCGCAATCGAATTTTGAAATTTGAAGGGCATTATCACGGCTGGGTGGATGTACTGGCAATCAGCAATCGGCCGACATCCGGTGATGCCGGCCCGCTGGACCATCCGCACAGCAGCCCCCATTCGCGGGGCATTCCCGGAGGCGTCAGCGAAGATGTAATTATTGCCCCGTGGAATCATCAGCAACTCATTGAGCATCTGCTCAATGAACATGGCACAGAATTGGCCGCCATAATTTTAGAACCGATTGTCGCCAACAATGCCTGCATTATGCCGGAAGCGGGACTGCTGTCTTGGCTGCGGGAGCAATGTGATAAACGCGGAATTCTGCTGATCTATGATGAAATCGTCACGGGCTTTCGACTAACGCGCGGTGGAGCGGCGGAATATTTCGGGGTAACGCCTGACGATCTCATCTTCAGTAAGGCCGTTGGCGGCGGGTTTCCCATCAGCGTCTTTGCGGGTCGCCGAAAGATCATGGAACAGGTGGGGGCGAATATTGTCAAACATGGCGGAACATATAACGGCAATCCTTTGTGTTCCGCAGCGGCACTGTATACACTGCGCAAATTAAATGAGCCGGGCATGCTGGAAAATATTCACAGCCACGGACAGACCTGTATGGAAGCAATTCGCCGTGCCGCCAATGATGCGGGCGTTGCATGCGTGGTACAGGGCGTTGGCAGCATGTTTCAAGTTGTTTTTAACGAGGATGGCCAACCGTTGCAGCATTATCGCGATCTGTTGAAAGTCAACACCCAGCGCTATGCCGCATTTCGCCATTCGCTTCTGATGCAGGGCGTGCATGTGAATAGTTCGGGATCGGCCTGCTGGTTTGTCAGCGCTGCGCACAGCGCTGAGGATATGGAATTTACAACGCAGGCCATCGACCGAGCGATGAAATCTGTGCGGTAAACAGCGGGTGCCGCAGCCCCTTAATTGTGGC
>JAJYGE010000073.1 GCA_021785155.1 Planctomycetota bacterium | reverse complement strand
GCCATGCCCGTCGGGAAAAGATTTGTGAAGATCCCGGCACAGAATAATCGGCTTGGAGGCTTTTGGAAAGGCATCCATTCAATGCCCCTTTTCGGTGGACTGTGTAGCAGCGGCCTTGACCGGAATATTTACCGTTGCCGGCATTCCCAACCGCAGCAGATCATGCGGGTCTTTCACATAAACCCGCACTTCATACACCAGACTGGTGCGCAATTGTGTGGTTTCTACAGATTTGGGTGTAAATTCTGCGATTGGTGAAATGAACCCTACCCAGCCGGAGAATTTCTTTTTAGGAAAGCTGTCCACTGTGACCCACGCTTTGGAACCGCCATGAATAAAGCCGAGATCCTTTTCCGGGATGTATGCCCTTACCCATTTGGGGTTCATAATGGCAATTGTATATACCGGCGTTTGCGGGCTGGCCATATCGCCGGGTTCAAGAATTCGCGTGCGAATGATACCATCCGTCGGGCTGATGAGGTTGGTATCCGCAAGGTATTGTTGCAAAAGTGCCAATTGCGCCTGATCGGCGTGAAGTTTCGCCGCCGCCTCGGCAATGTCTTCGACGCGCGGTCCCAATACCGCCAGACGCAGTGTTTCCCGCGCCGCCAAAGCTTTCTGATGATCCACCGTCCACAACGCTTTGGCATTGTCATAGTTGATGCTGGTTATATCGCCGGTGGCAAGCAGCTTTTTATACCGATGTACGTTGACCAGATCATTAGCGGCCTGGGCCTTGGCGGCGGCATACAACGCCCGATCCTGCAAAATTTCCTGGGGCCGACTTCCATTCTTCAATCGCAATAAAACCTGCTGCTGTTCTGCCAGCACAGCTTTTGCCTGTGCCACCTCATGGATCAACCAATCCGTATCCAGCGTGGCCAGAAGCTGGCCTTTTTTTACCGAAGCCCCCTCATGCACCAGTTCGCCCGTAACGCGCCCGGATTCCTTGAAGGCCAGTTGAACATCGCGTTCATCCATATTTCCATAAAGCCGGACATTCGTAACAGGCCCCTGTTTCCGGCTTTGCATCCAGCGATACAATCCATACGCCACGGCGGAGAGCACCAGAAGCAGCACCACAATTCGAATCACGACACGCTTCATAAAGACTGCCTTTCAACGCCAGATAATCGACCCGGCACTAAAACATCCGCCGTATCGGTGATGCCAGCCACGCATCGCATTACCCATCTTGACCAAACTTGCCCCTGCATATTTTACGGGTTCTTAAGCGTATCAGCCATTGAGTTCGATATCACCTGGCCAATTGGGACATGCGGTGCTGAGTGCACGGTCACCTGCGGTGACATAGGTTTAGCTAATCAATGCAATTAACACACTTCCTTGCCGGGCGACGGCCTTGAGCTTTTACTTTTTCACTGAACCGGGTGTGAGAACAGTCAGAACAAAAAGATGTTTGGAGGGATATTTTGAAGGTGGCATGTGATAGGGGATAATTCTGGCCGGAAGATGGGCCAGTTTTGGAGATACAAAAATGAGATCCGTTGGCCATGGGCTGTAAACATGGTTTGTATAGTTCTCCCAAGTCCCCCACTGCTGGCCCGGCTTATGCAGTGCATAATTGAAGGTATCCGTTAACGGTACCGTGGTCGGCGTACCAAGTAGAGCCTGGTAGATGGCCTGATCAGTGCGAGAATGATTCATATCACCCAGGAGAATGGCCTGGGCGGAAGGATAACGGCGTTGCCACTTTGATAAAATTTCATGGAGTTTCTCGGCACTTTTTACGGCATTGGTTTCCCAGTGCCGCAGGTGCACATCCAGCACAATAAAATCGGGGAATCGTTGAGTCTGATCGTGCAATACAGCAAGGGAAAAATAGGTATTCTCGGTGGGATTACCTTGCGGATGATGCGGGCGCACCATGCCAAAGGTACCGGCAATGCGGCGGAAGCGATCACGGCGATACCAGATTTGATTCCAGGTGCTCAGCGGGCCAGCCAGCGCGGAAATCAGGCTGGTGTGAATGGCGGCACCATCCGGAAAATGGGCGTAGGCGGGCAAGTGTGTGATCAGCCAGGCGGTTTGGGCGGGCGTTGATGCCTGCATACCGATGATGTCGGCATGAATATGCTGCAGCACTTTAATGAGCATGATACGTCGCACCGACCAGCTATGAATTCCCTGATGCGGGCGCAGCAGATTGATATTGGCGGTAAGCACACGTATATCCGGCGAAGCGGGTATGTGTATGGTGGGTTCGGCGATTGGAACATACAGGTTCGGCCTTAACTTGATAAACGCAATGACTGCGGCAATTGCAGCCAAGAAAATGATAAACAGTGTCGTTCTATGAGGCAGATAGCGTAAATGCATGGATTAAACTCGTTTCTGAATTTTATTTTCGGCGGAAAAACTCCGCTTTATCTGGCGGTCCACCAGAGACGGAAATGCGGCGGCAATGGCCAGCGCATAACGTACCGGGGCATAAGGCCATAATTCAGGCTGGGGATGCTCAATCAGGCGAACAATTTTCTTCGCCACCAATTCCGCACTTTGTGTTTTTCCCAAGCCATCGACGCGCTTTCCGCTGCGTTTTGTGGCCTGTTGAAAAAATTCCGTATCGGTTGTGATCGGATGCACCGTGCTGACATGAACGGATTTGCCGGATAATTCAATGCGCTGTGCCTCTGCTAACGAAAGCTGGGCCGATTTGGTCATGGCATAGGCTCCCATTTGCGGAATCGAACGCCGGGCGATAGCTGAGGAGACAACGATAATGTGGCCGGCATGTTGCTCGATCATGATCGGTGCCGCGGCGGCCATGACATACCATGTGCCCATGACGTTGACGCGCCATATATCCTCCATCTGTTTTTCCGACGTCAGATGAACGGGTGCCCGAAGTCCATAACCGGCATTGGCAATGGCAACATCCAATCGGCCAAATTGGTCTTTGGCGGATTGTACGACTTTGACAACATCATCGCGGATGGCAACATCGCAAGGCGCGATAATGACCCGCGATCCCAAAGCTTTTGCTTTATCCGCAACGGCTTGAAGTTTATCCATGCGCCGCGCGGCAAGAACCAGACTGGCACCGCGCTGTGCCAGCGCCAGGGCACACGCCGCACCAATTCCTGAAGAGGCACCGGTAATTAACACAACCTGTTTTGATATATCCAAAGGCATTCAAGATATCCAATCCAAAATATTCCAGCCCATCAAGTATATTATAGCGGAGGTTCTCACTGAGCATCCTGAGTCGTTGCCGGCGGTGGCCGCGGAACAAGTACTTCATCGGACCGCACATCCAGATATGCTCTTCCCGCATCAATACGATGATATTGTTGATAAACATCATTAAGCAACTGCAACTTCCGCGACGCGGGCACTTCATAAAAACCTTCTTTGCCCGGCGGAAGACCCCAGTATATTTGCGTTCCAAAGCGCGTTTTGAGGATTATTTCAGGTGTGGTTGATGGAACATGGGCATACATATTGGCCAGATTAACGCATTGAATCTGGCTGGAAAATGGGTGACCAGACAATAATGTAATCATCTTCAGCCCCAGTTTAACGCCCTGGCCAGAAAACGGCTTGCCTGGTGCCGGGACCGCTACGGTGATTCCGCTGATACGCATTAACCAACTGAGTTCCGGCAAATCCACCGGAGCGTATGCGCCAGGGAGGCGAATGGCATGAGGACTCATGAGATAATATTTCCCGTTCACTGAAATCAGAGCGGCAGGCCGACGGTACCGGCAGGCGATTTCAATAATCTGTTCATGCGGCAGCCAGACCCGTCGCACATAATCGACGCGTTTGATCCAGGCATTAAATCCCTGGGCC
>JAJYGE010000430.1 GCA_021785155.1 Planctomycetota bacterium | reverse complement strand
CGGCAACTGGCCCAACACATTGGCGCTCGTCACCACGCCTTTTCTCTGGAACCAGCCCATGGATGTGTGGAAACCCTGGACTGGCTTATGCAATATGCCCTGGGCCATCCTTTTGCCGATTCCTCCATTCTGCCAACCTATTACGTCGCCAATTGCGCCCGCACCATTGCCACCTGTGCCCTTGGTGGCGACGGTGCCGACGAACTTTTTGGCGGCTATGACCGCTACCGCGCCATTGCCATGCTGCACCGCTGGCGGCCAGCCATGAATCTGGCGGTCCGCGCACTGGCCACACTTTCCCGGCGCGAGCGGCTTTTTCGCCTGCGTTCCGCCGCCACTCATTCACACTGGCTGGATCAATACAGCCAGTTGATGGCCATCTTTTCTCCGCGGAATTTGCGGCAACACTTTCCCGCCCTTCCGTGGAATGATGCCGTGGAATGGCCGCAACCTTCAGGCCCCGCGTTATCTCCTTTTCGCCGGGCCATGCGGCTGGATCAGTCCCACTATCTGCCGGGCGATGTGCTTTGGAAAGTGGACAGCGCCTCCATGGCCTGCGCGCTGGAAGTGCGCAGCCCGTTTTTGGACCATCGTGTGGTTCAAGCCGCCAACGCCCTGAATGATTCTGATATTCTTAATTGGCGGCGCGGCAAACTGGCTCTCCGTCAGGCCTTCGGCCACCTGCTTCCGCCGGAAGTCTGGCAACGCCGCAAGCATGGGTTCGCGGTGCCCATTGGCCAATGGTTTGCCGGCCCGCTCGCCGGCGTCTGGACGGATGTGGTCTGCCGGAACGATTCTCTTACCGGTCAGATAGCCGCAGCTGAGTTTCCCAGACAATTGCTGGCCGAGCATCAGGCTCTCACGCGCGACCATACCCATCGTCTGTTTTCGCTTTTCATGCTGGAACTATGGTACCGGCATTTTCACCCCGGCATAGTTGACGACTAATGTCTCAGATATTAAGAATCCATCATTATTCGCGGGACTGGTTCAATCACAAGGCGGTTTGCCGCGGCGGGCGGTACATTTTTAATTCGCGCCGAGTGGGCCACGGGATTACTCCCGTAGCTGCGTGGTGTAAACCTGTGGCTCCGCCGTGCTATACTGCGAGTATGCAGGATTGAAACAAAAGTATTTCCATTCGGTGGCATGATTTATTTTGGCGTAGCCGGTGGCACGGGTAAGATAGTCAAGAGCACTGCGGTAAGGATGCGGCGGTGATTTGGGACCTTATTCGAGGATGCAAGGATGCGTCATCTGGAATTTACACGGGATGTGCTGGACGAAATACGGCGTGATCGCTTTGCACACCCGGACCCGATGATACAGCAGCGAATGGAAGTGCTGTGGCTGAAGGCATACGGCGAAAAGCAGGAGCGAATCGCGGAACTATCGGGGGTCAGTCGGACGACGGTTCATCGGATCCTCGGGCGGTACTTGGAAGGCGGACTGACGGCGATTCGGGCTTTGAATTGGAATATACCGCAAAGTAAGTTGGCGCCGTATCGGTTGACATTGGAGACCGAGTTCCGTCTGCGCCCACCGTCGACGGTGGCGGAAGCGTGTGCTCGCATTGAGCAAATCACGGGGATTCGGCGTAGCCCCACTCTGGTTCGCCGTTTTTTACGCGAACGGTTGGGGTTGCGCTGGCGTAAGACCGGGGCGGTGCCTCTTCCGCCCCGGAAAAGTGTGGCCGAGCATACCGCCCAACAGGCGGATTTTTTAAAAGCGGGAGCTTGAGCCGCGTCTGGAGGAAGCCAAGGCGGGCCAGCGGGCTGTGTATTTTGTGGATGCCGTTCACTTTGTGCTGGGCAGTTTTCTGGGCTGGCTGTGGTGCGCGGCGCGGCTGTTTGTACGCAGTGGATCGGGACGCCAACGATACAATGTGCTTGGGGCGCTTAACGCCGTGAGTCATGGATTGATCCGGGTGACCAATGACGGCTACATCACGGCGGAGACGGTCTGTGAGTTGTTGCGAAAAATAGCGGCCGCTCATATAGGAGAACCGATCACGATAGTGTTGGACAATGCCCGCTATCAACATTGCCGACTGGTCCAGCAACTTGCCGAGACCCTGCACATCGAACTACTGTTCCTGCCACCCTATTCCCCTAATCTGAATCTGATCGAACGGCTCTGGAAATTCGTCAAGAAAACAACGCTCAACTCCCGTCACTACCCGAACTTCCAAGAATTCCAAGCCGCCATTGACCAATGTCTTGATCAACTTCCCACCCTCCATCGCCAACAACTCAATACGCTGATGACACTGGCTTTTCAGACCTTTGAAAATGTTTCAATCCTGAATGCGTGAGGTATATCCATCGATCTTTCCATCAGGCAATTTCCACCGTCGCTCGCGGATCACAACCACCTGTGCGGGTGTATGTGCCGCTGAATGTTGCGCCACCGGTCTTTTGCCCCTGCCAGACAATCTCCCCACCCGCAGGGGCGTTTTGGCAAATGATCTGCATAAAAAAGCTGTCTGTGGTGGCATCATACCAAACGCTGCTTATGCCCGGTGGCGAGAATTCCCACATGCGCACCGAGTGAAATTTACAGGCAAAACATCCGTTGGCCCCGGAAAAACATTGTCCATTCGAATAGGTGCAGGTGCTGGCCTGAAAAAATTGAAATGTCCCGTCCCATTGGCAATCGGAGGATAAACTGGGGGTGCAATCAGTACACGGAGAAAAATAGGTGTCGGTGTAGTTGAGAATGGCAATGGCGCTGGGGGCGTTGGCACATGGATTGGTACAACCGGGATCATCGCAAGATGCCAATTCCGCATCAACCGAAAACACCTGGGGAGCCACCGGCACGCCGCCGACGCGCTGGTAGCAAACGCCACCAACCTTAATGACGGCGCTGGTGCCAACAGACGGATCAACGTATATCTGATTAGCCATATCATTTATGCCCTTAAAAGCATGTTCAAGTGCAACGCGGGGTTTCAATTGCCAAGGGCAAATTATACAACGCATGAGATATTGTCAAATATTCCGGACGAATAGCCAGGTGGGTCGCAACAATTTTTCCGTGCCGGGCGGAAAGTGCTTATTTTTGGCTTAAAATACATGCCAGAAATGTGTTCGACGAACTGGCGAAATGCGGCGGAGGACAGCCGCGATCTCAGATGTCACGTCCGTCAGGGCAGGCAAAGGGAAACAGTATCCTCGCCTGAAGTGACAACGACTGGGACTGTACGTGAAATTCGCAAAGATGACAGGTCGTCACTGGGATGGAATCGTGGCCTATTGTGAACCGGAGAATAAAGTGACGTTGAGATTCGTGGAAAGGTTGAACAACAAGATTCGGGTAATACAACGCCTTTTTTTATGCAGGCCAGCAGCGAAGGGTTTACTTTCCCACAGTGAAGTTCGTATAATAAAACAAGCGGATGAGCGAAAGCCCTGTTTTTTGTGATTTGACACCTGTGGCTTTTAGTGATCGCTTCAAGAGGTAACGTATCATGATCCATATTCTTCCCCTGTTTCAACCGGCATCATTAATGAACATGTTTGATGGCGCGGATTGGATTATTGTTCTGGTTATCGCTCTGCTGTTGTTTGGCAAACGCTTACCCGAAGTGGCACGCAGCATGGGCAAGTCCATTTCTGAATTCAAGAAGGGCTTATCCGCCACAAAAGATGAGATAAACAATGCCGTACAGGAAGATCCTGCCCCCCCGCGAACCACAGTGGCGGCACCGCAGAATCCGCGACAGATTAAGCAGGTGACCAGCACGACGGATGAGCCATAAAATCGCCGGGCGGCAAAGCTGCAATCCCCCGATCCCAATCCGATTTACCGTGATAGTGATGCG
>JAJYGE010000592.1 GCA_021785155.1 Planctomycetota bacterium | reverse complement strand
GGCTTCCTGGGTACCAATACCTGGGGGATTTCGGGTTACACGCCCAACTCCGCCGTGGACTTGGCCAACAATGTTGTGCAATATGCCATTGAACATGCCCATTGAGTTGCAGGTGTGACACAGCACCGGCACCATTGACCCACGCATCCGCCACCGCAACCACACGGTTTGCGATGGCCGGGATTCTTGGTGTTCATCCTGTTATTGTTCGAATGGCCAGCCGCTGCGGATTACCGCGCCTATTGCGGCGGAAAGATGTTTCGTTGCGGATTGCGTGTTTCTGCCCAGGCGGATGAGTTGGGGAATCAGCATGGGCTTTCGAGCCAGACTTATGGTTATGTCCCATGGCCGCGCGTTTCCGGTGCCATCCACAAAATGCACCACCTGCGGGGAAATATTTTCAAAAGCGGTATCACTGATAGCCCGGATTCCCAGCCACGGTATATGGCGACGATCCGCCAATTGACGGGTATAGGCATTTTCCATATCGACGGCCAGGGCCTTGGTTTCCTTGTGTAATTGTTTTTTGGCGCGTGCCGTGCTCACGAGTTCTTTGGACGTGTGAATCGGCCCGACACGAACCCGCGGTTGGCTGGACATGGCATTCATGAATTCCGCCACACGCTGCGCATGGGTTGAATTTGTATCAATGACCAGATCCCCGATGGATAATTCCGGTGCCAGCGCCCCGGCCACCCCGGCAACAATTACACCCGCCACGCGATGATGGGCGTACCGCGGCAACACCTGACGAAGATGGCACCCGCGCATTCCGATGCATTCGACCGTGATTTGGTCATACGTTCCGGATCGGGCGATGGACATAGCGTCGTGCGACCAGCGATCCACAGCCGTCTGTACAGCCTCTGTTTCGCTCTTTAAGGGAGCGAACATCAGCAACACTTTCGAATCACATGCAATTTCCATATTCATCACAGGTTTCTATCGGACAGAACCATGATCCGAGTCGCAATAATTATTCCAAAAATGTTGTTATATGACCTTCGCGGGCATTTTTAGAGAACGTCGTCCGCGGGGGCGTAGAGCCGAGGATGCGATTGCATGCGAGTTCGCACGCAATTTCCGCACATATAAAAGCGGGCCGGCGAGGGATAGTCGATGTTATCGGCATCATCTCCCTGTACCCACTGGCGGCAAAAAACATCATGCGCTCCGCATAGCGCGCAATGCGTGGGGTCGCCGCCGCTTTTGTCCACCAGCATATCACTCAACCGGGTATATTTTTTAAGTTCCCCTATTCCGTCCGCCGATTGCACGTCAAAGTGGACATTCCGTTTTTTAAGCCATTGTGTCATTTGAGCCGCTTCCGCCGGATCGCAATAATATGTCCATGCGGAATTTCGCGGCCCTTCCCGGAAAAATCCCATTTCTTCCAGCCGTTCCTGCGCGATGGGATCAAGCCAATGCTTCACTCTGATAACCAAGCGTTCAACCATAGTATTCCTGAATACCGCAATTCGATGAAAAAAGAAAGCGCCGGCGCGATCCATTCAGCCTCGCGGTCACATGGCGGGATTAGTGCCCCGAGCTTTACCACGAATTGGTTTGATATGCTGAGTTATCGGCGGATAAAAAGCCGGTTCCCGCACCGACCGCAACGGGCGTGGGCAGCGTCATGGTAAAGCACTGTCTTTGGGATGCCGCATGACCATCACAATAAACCACGTTGGTCGTGCCATGATGTCGAAATGCCTGCGTACTGGCGGCACGCTGAAGGTCACTGACGCGGTCGGCATTCTCCGGCACCGGATTCAACAACACCGGTGCCCTCATCCAATAATCAATGCCCCCTGTCCATCCGCCATCACCAAACAAAGCACAGGATGTGGGATTCCACACATCGGTCAGCCGGGCTGGAGCCATCATGGTTTCTCCCACGCCTTCCATGGCTCCGTGGCCGATGTAACTGGTATTATAGTTATAACCCAGAACAATTTGGCCGGTGGCGGCGGCTTGATTGACTGATGGGCAGATCAAAACCCTTAAATTGGTCTGCCCCATCCAGAGAATTCCCGGCTGATAAATCCATTGGTTGGTCGATGGGTTCCAGAGTTTATCCAAGGCCCAGGATGGATTACCATAATTGTAATAGCCTAACGGGTAGGAGCCTTCGTAAACGGTGGCGTATTCTTCCGCTGCCAGACCCAACTGCCGTAAATTGCTCATGCAGACCGCACTATCCGCATCCTGAATCGCCAACGCCAATGCCGGCAGCAGCAGCGCCATCAGCAGTGCGATGACCGCAATGACCACCAGCATTTCTGTAAGTGTAAAACCATGGGCCGATCGCCGGTGCATTGTCACACCCCTGTTGAACATCCTCGCGCAGCGCGGAAGCGTCAGAATGGCACCCCTTCGCCGCAGTCTTAGCGGAGGCATGGGGTGCCATCGTGCCGCCGCGCTTCGAACCATCACGATGCCTTGGCGCGCATACGTCCCGCACGGCGCAGCAGCGGCAATACCGCAACGCCCGCCAATAACATCATCAGCGTTGCCGGCTCAGGTACCACCCCAACCACCGCCTGAACATACATGGAATTGGAGCCCGACGGAGCCACCAGTGCAACCTCGGTTACATCGGGCAGCCCCGCAGTGGAAACATTAAACCAATCGCCGCCGGCTGAACCATTAAGTGTGTTCATCACCTGGCTGTAATTCTCGCCGTTAAAGGCCCCAAGCGTGCCGGTAAACGCTTGCGCCGGATCGGAACGTGGCGTGCCACTGGCGGGAGTAACCGTATTGTTTCCGCCGTCCGGAGCGACATAGTATGGACTGCTGCTGTCACCGCTGGCTACGCCGTAATAAGCGGATGGATCATTGAATGTCATTAACGCGGCACCGGAACCGGGGGAAGTCGCGTTCGTGAGAGTCGGAATTGCCGTGGAAGAAGCTGTCCATTGCGTGCTGATGACCGTGGTTCCAGTGGAATTCAAAGTTTCCCCGGCATACCAGACCCAGTTCGTGCCATCACCCACGGCCAGATATGAAACCCGCGCGTTAAAAGTTGTCGCCGGATCTGCCGCAACGCCGCTACCGCTGTAGCTGTTGCTGGAATTGGCGGTGGTATCGTCAATCCCCACACCCGTATGAATGCCAAGTGTAAAACCGTTATTGACCGCAGTGCTGGTTGACGGATTGATTCCATTGAATTGCAGCACCAGCGTGGCTCCGGGATTAATTGTGGCCAGATTGCTGCTGCCAAAGGCCGGTTCAAACGGAGTTAAATAGTAATGTCCGCTGCCGGCTTTCCCGTTATTGGGGCCGTAAAAGGCCGATCCCACCACGCTATTAAGCTGCCCGTTCCAGCCGGTTACAGAATATCCGCCGCTGGTGCTGGCACCTGCGACAACCTCGCTGGCGTAGCCATAATTTGTTCCCGCTTGGACAACTGGAACATTGGCGCTGTAAATGCCCGCTGACAAAAGAACTCCCGTTGTGAAAACAACACGCTTCATAGAAAGACTCCGTGCGACTTTGCGGCGCGGCCCGCGCAGTCGGTGTATAAAAAAATCAGAGCCTGATCCCATGGGATTCCGGGAATGTCAGTGGCGGGTTATTGAAGTTAATGGCCTTTGGACACCGTTACAATTCCGCTGATCTCCGCGGCAGTCTAAAAAGATGCCGGATGCGGATCAGCAATTATCCAATACCATGAATTCAAAATCGTACACATAACGCCCAGTGTCCCATCTCGCGAGGACCGGCATATACTCAACAGGCAGGTCTTCTGGCTCAGGGCGTGGTGGCGTCAGAGTCTTCCCGGATTTTTGAGATTCCAGCGGCGTGATGATACTTACCGCTTTTCCC
>JAJYGE010000257.1 GCA_021785155.1 Planctomycetota bacterium | reverse complement strand
CGTTGCTTTGGCCTTTCCGCGGCTCATGAGCCGCGGCCCCATTGAAGCGTAGGTCAATTCATATTTTGATATATCTACCACTGCCCGGGGCGGGAGTCGAACCCGCACGCCCGAAAACGGGCACAGGATTTTAAGTCCTGAGCGTCTGCCATTCCGCCACCCGGGCCAAGATTTGTCATTATCGTTGGAACCGGCTAATTTTCAACCGGATGGAACCGCCTTTTTTCCCGCACCGGGCGTTGTATCCAAATCGACTTAAGACTAAACTCGATATTCTAAAGTATCGGCTCGAAGTTCTTTGTTAATGGGTGCAGGATGCTTCTGGAAAAGGTCATTGAACAAGGTAAGGCCCGCCCCGGCGAAATGGCCATCGTTGATGATCGGCGAACGCTTACCTTCGGCCAACTGCGCCATGGCAGTAATCTCATGGCGGGACATCTGGATAAACTGGCCGGAGACGAACAACGAATCGGTCTGCTTTTGCCGCAGAGCAGTGCGTTTGCGGTCGCCTTCGGCGGTGTGCGGTGGTCGTCACGCGTGGCCGTGCCGCTGAATTATCTTTTACGCCCGCGGGAACTGCTGGATATCTGTCAGGATGCCGGCTTGAAAACCGTTTTAACCATTCATTATTTTGAGGAACACGCGCAGGCTCTGAAAGCCGCCGGATTTCAGGTTATTTTCATGGAAGACCTGTCATTCAAAAAAATTCCGTGGCCGCGCCGCCTGCCGAAACGTAAACCTGACGATCTGGCGGTAATTCTATACACCAGCGGCACCAGCAGTTCTCCCAAGGGCGTGATGCTTACCAGCGGCAACCTCGATGCCAACGCCGCCGATGCCATCGCGCATGCACAATTCAACCGGCAAATGACATTTCTCGGCGTGTTGCCGATGTTCCACGCCCTGGGATTAATGGCGGGCTTTTTAGTTCCACTAAGTCTGGGATGTCGGGTCATTTATCAGGCTCGTTTCACGCCATCGGCTACACTGGACCTGATCGTGAAACATAAAATTCAGGTGCTCGTCGCGGTGCCCACCATGTATGCGCTGTTGGCCAATTGTAAAAGTGTTGCACGGGAGTCGCTGGCCAGTGTCATGTACGCTATCAGCGGTGGCGAACCGCTGCCGCGGGCGCTGTTGGAAAAATATAAATCCGATTTCGGCATTGATATGCTGGAAGGTTTTGGTTTAACGGAAACGTCTCCCATGGTCAGTTTCTGTTTGCCCTGGGCGCACAAGCCCGGCAGCGTCGGCAAGCCTCTGCCCAACGTGGAACTGCGCGTGGTCAATGAGGCGGAAACGCCGCTGGGGCCAAATCAGGATGGTGAGCTTTGGATTCGTGGGCGCAATGTCATGAAAGGTTATCTCAACAAGCCCGCGGAAACCGCCGCGGTACTGACGGACGATGGATGGTTCAAAACCGGGGATATTGCACGTGTTGATGAGGACGGATTCCTCTACATCACCGGACGAAAAAAAGAACTAATCATCATGGCTGGTGAAAAAATTGCGCCCTATGAAATTGAAGAAGTGATCCGTCAGCACCCGGCCGTGCTGCTTACCGCCGTCATTGGCGTAAAAGACCCGCAGCGCGGGGAGGTTCCGGTGGCATTTATTCAACTGGAGCCGGGGCTTGTGGAAAAGCCCACGGCCCAGGACATTCGCGCGTTTGTCCGCCAGCGGCTGGCCCCGTACAAAATGCCGCGCGATGTTTATTTCATGGATGACCTGCCGCGTTCGCCGGCCGGGAAAATTCTAAAACGGGCATTGCGGGTTCCGGTAGAAGCGGCCTTGATGCACAAGCCTTGACCACCGGATAGGTGTGTGACACTTTATGCGGGTTACGGACACCGCAATAGTCTCTCCCCCGAGCACCGTGGTGATAACCCGGTGCCGTCAGCCCTCGCGCGGACCAGCGGCACCGCATTACCATGACGGTGCTCCGGGGGCATCGTGTTTGCGGTGCAATAAAACCATACCCGCATAAAGTGTCACGCACCTCCCGGATGGTCGATGGCGCATTGACTTCATTATGTTGGTCCTCATGAATCAGGCGTGAATATCATAAGTTATTTTAACGCAACAACTTATGAATTTTCAGGTGCACATGCACAAGTCCTTTTCCGCTAGTGCCCTGTTCCATCCGTAATTACGGGTGGATTGGCCTCAAACCGGCCAGATGCCGGGAGTCGGCGGCGAGAACCGGGTTCGTAAACCCCTTGAGCCGACGCGACGCCGCAGATGGGGCGTTTGCGGCCAACCCTGCGGGGCGGAGGCCAGGAGGCCGCGGGCTTTGGCGCTGGTCATCAATGTATTTTCCCATACACTTTCCTCCTCCCTTCGCGCCCACAACCCTCTGGTTTTCCGTCAATCCTGAAATTTAGGCGTGACAGAGCACGAGCAAACATTTCAAGAATACTTTACACGGCGCAAACGCTCCGCTCACATATCATCGTTAAACTGTTCGTGCG
Organism: Planctomycetota bacterium; assembly: GCA_021785155.1. The sequence goes on along the minus strand of JAJYGE010000257.1, from coordinate 1,368 downwards.
TCCGCTTTCCCAGACGCATTATTCCATTTCTCTCTTCCGCCTGAAGCCCCGGCTCCCCGCCGGCGGCTTCCTTTGCGCCCACCGTGGAAGGTGGGACGGTCACGATCGGCTCCCAATTGCGCAACAGTTACGTCCGGTAAATAGATTTTGAGCCATCAATATCAATAATGCTCCGCCATCAGGCTTTATGAGGCGTTTTTATCGCGTTCAATCTGGGCGAAGGCATTGTGGTTATGGATGGATTCAAAATTTTCGCTTTGGATGCTGTACCAGGTGATTTGCTCATGGTGTTCCATCGCCATGGCCAGGTCACGGATGATGTCTTCCACAAATTTCGGATTATCAAACGCCTGCTCGGTAACGAATTTTTCGTCGGGCCGTTTGAGAACCGCATAAACCGGAGCGCTGGCGGCGGATTCCATGATTTTCACGAGATCTTCAATCCAGAGCGTACCGTTAAACCGCACGCGCGCGCTGATTTCGCAACGCTGGTTGTGCGCACCATAGGCGGAAATTTCCTTGCTGCAGGGGCACAGAGACGTGGCGGGAGCTTTGACGCCAAGGATAAAATCATCCTTCCCGTTGCTGACACCTTCAAAGGTGCAGACATAATCCATCAATCCACGGGCACCGGACACCGGAGCCTGTTTTTCAATGAAATAGGGGAAAATCATTTCAATCAGTGCGTCATCCGCCAGTAGTTTGGTTTTCATTTCATGGAGAATCGGAATGATCAGACCGGGCGTGATGCTGCGATGGTGTCGATTGAGAATTTCCAGAAACCTGCTCATGTGCGTGCCCTTTTTGTGTTTGGGCAAAGAAACATACAGATTAATCAGGGCCACTGTGTTTTGTTCGCCGCCATCGGGGGTACGCAGCGTGATGGGATAGCGCACGGCTTTTACGCCGACTTTATCAATGGCGATATTGCGTTTATCGTGCGCGGACTGCACGTCGGCGAGTCGCGGTGAACCATTGATTTGATTAATTCCATTGGCCATATCAACTACCTGCGTCACAGTTCAATCTCCGGGGCAACGCACAAGCACAGCCCCCAGGCGTATACATCGCGGCGGAGGATTGCTGTTTGATCATAACACCTTTTCTGTTCAAACAGATTCTCGTGCGAAACCGTTAATGCTAGGCCGTTTTTTCATCGAAAGCAACCCCGAATCAGGCCGACCATCCCGGCGGGTGTGCCCGTTTTTGTCGGGAAGTGAAAATATGGCATAATAGAGGGTGTTCCGGCAGGAAAGCCGGTGTTTTCAGGAGACAGACCATGGAAGGGCTGCGACAAACGGACAAGGAATGTTTTATCAAGCAAATGGAGTCGGAGGTGAGGCTGGCGTTATCGCGTGTGATCGACGC
>JAJYGE010000406.1 GCA_021785155.1 Planctomycetota bacterium | reverse complement strand
AACCAAGGGCAAAACATTGGAACAAATTGAGGCGTATTGGCAGCATCGGCACGAAAGCGGTGTGCCGGGGTGAAAATGAAGCAGATTAAAGGTTCTATACTCAATTAGACGTCAAGTGCCCTGTTCTATTCGTAATTACAGATGGAACAGGGCACTCGTAATACGCGAATGAGGAGCCAAAGATGTGAAAAAATGGCTTGTTTTACAACAAAAATGCGGCATTAAGCGTTGCGTTATCAGTTACGTTGAGTATGCATTTCTTATTTTAATCTCGATTTGTATAAATCGTTTCAGGGCTTTCTGGGAATGAATGCGGTTGTTTCTAATCGGAATAAAATTCACCATGTCAGGAGAATAAAAAATGGATCGAAGAGATTTTCTTAAAATCGGAGTTGGTTCTTTGACGGTCGGCGTGGTTGGCGATTCTCTGTTGGCCAATAATGTGCTGGCACCTGCAACCATCCCGGCACCGGCGGAGGCTCATAGTCCAAATGCCTTTAACGGTGTACCAGTACCGCGGTATACCCCGCGCCCGGTGATGGTTGCCGACGTGCAAGATCTGCTGAAAGTCAATCTCAACGGCACCTGGCAGTTTCATCCTTCGCCGGTGGCGCAATGGTGGAAGAATTCATCTTTGGCCGGGTTTAAGCCCATAGACGTTCCCGGCGAATGGGTCATGCAGGGCTTCACAGTGGCAGGGGGAACTGGTGCCGCTTACAGGCGGACGTTTTCAGTTCCAAAGCAATGGAAATCGCATCGCGTCAAACTCCGTTGCGATGGCATTTACAGTGATGCCACGGTGTGGATCAATGGACGGGAATCCGGACACCATCTTGGCGGCTTTACGCCTTTTGAGTTGGACATTACAGAATTGCTGACGTTTGGAGAATCCGAAACTATCGCTGTAACAGTCAAAGGGCACTCGCTGGCTGATACTCTGGCTAGCGCTTCATCGTATGCCCAGCATGATCTGGGCGGGATTACCCGAAAAATCTATCTGTTTGCCGTACCCGAGGTGAATATATCCGATGTGCATGTTGTGACGGTTCTGGATGCACAGGGCGACAGCGCTGAATTAACTGTGGATTTGGAACTCGCTAACGACGGCAACACGACCTCCGCCCCGGCGCAGGTGGCACTCGAAATCCGGACCCCCAATGGGCAAACAATCATGGGGGCCGCTCCAAGCGTTCAATTTGCTCCGATACCCGCCGGTGCCAGACGCCGTGGCGTAATACGCATCACACTGATTCAGCCGGTCAAATGGGATAATGAACATCCGTATCTTCATACCCTGCAAGCCACGCTGAATATCAAAGGGCAATCGGCTGAGACGGTGGCTATTCGCTTTGGCGTTCGGCAGGTGGAGGTTCGCGCGGGTCAGGTATTGGTGAATCGGCGGCCCGTGCGGTTACGCGGAGTATGCCGCCATGAGACCGATCCGCTGCGTGGCCGCTCTCTCTCCGAACCGACATGGCGGCAGGATGTGGAGTTGTTCCGGGCCGCCAACTGCAATGTGATACGTACATCCCATTATCCTCCGGCGGAGGAATTTATTGAGGCGTGCGATGAACTGGGCATGTTTGTTGAAGAGGAAGCGCCATTTTGCTGGGTGCAACAAGATGGGAACGCTCCCGGCGCACGGGCTTATACCATTCAGGCGGGAATGGAAATGGCTATGCGGGATCGCAATCATCCCTCTGTGATCCAATGGTCATTGGGCAACGAGTCCAATTGGTCTGAAAGTTTTCACCAGGAAGCGGTCGCTATTCGTCGTTTGGATGCGACGCGTCCGCTGGTATTCGAAGGCGGCAACCCGCAGCCGGCGCTACTGGATATTACCACATGGCATTACCCCAACTTTACTCCACCGCTGCCGCCAGAGGCTTGGACGCCCGTGGCTGTGCCCAAGGCTCTAAGAAGCCTGGCCCCGCCGTATGCCGCAAACCGTCCCGACTTCTGTGGCGAATATTCTCACCTGAATTGCTATAACCGACGGGAGATCTTCACCGATCCGGGTCTGCGCGACTTCTGGGTGCTGGGGTTGACAATTATGTGGGATCTGCTGCGCACCAGCAAAAGTATTGAAGGGGGAACATTGTGGGCGGGAATTAACGACCTGTTCTTTCTGCCGCCGCGCGGGATTGCCTCCGGGTATGGCCCCTGGGGCGTTATTGATGGTTGGCGGAGGCCCAAGCCTGAATACTGGAATGTAAAAAAAGTTTATTCACCGTTGCGCATTGGCCGCAGCGCAGATGCGGATAAGCTGACCCTTGTTGTTGAAAATCGCAATAATTTTACCGATCTGTCGGAATATCAGTTCAAATGGTTCATGGGAGAGCAATCGGGTATTGCCGTAGCTCATGGTCAACCCGGTCAAACCGGAACGCTGACGATTGAAGCCAGCGGCGAACCCACCGCCGATCATCCTCTGAAAATTGAGGCGTATGATCCGCGTGGTGTGATGGTGGATGTGGAGGCGTTTACACCTCCGGTGCAGCCATTGCCACCCGTTAAGCGCAGAGGAGGAGCCTTCACAATCAAGCGCGACATCGGGACTTTCGTGATTCGCTCCGCGTCCCTGGCCATCGAAGTGGATCGGCACACCGGGCAATTCCGGCATATCCATCGCCATGGAAGCCCGGTTCTTATCGGTGGTCCCACATTGTTAATGATGGAACAACGGTCATACAACTGCGACCAAATATTGAATTCTCCGCCCGTGCTGGCGTTGGATGGACGGTGCCGCGATTGGAAGGCGCAGCAGGTAGACGTTACTCAAACCGCTGCGGGAGTTCAACTTCATATTGCGGGAACTTATCAGCAGGCCGTTGGCGCTTATACCATCGACATAGCGCCTTCCGGAATTATGACGGTCAGCTACAATTTTGCCGTGAAGAAACCGATGACACTCTGGCAGCGTGGCCTGGTGTTTGATATTCCCGTGGCGATGGGCAATTTATCCTGGCGCAGAGAGGCACTGTGGTCAATTTATCCGCATGATCACATTGGGCGACCGGTGGGGCAGGCACCGGCTTTTTCCGCATCGCCTATATCAGATGCCTGGGGCAGTCGCAGTCGTCCGACATGGAGTTGGTCCGATGACAACACCACGCGCGGGAGCCATGATTTTAGGTCCACCAAGCGCAACATTCTGGAAGCGGCTCTGGGCGCTGATGGAAAGAACGCGGTACGTGTTCGCTCGGATGGCCATCAGCATGTGCGCTGCTGGGTGGCCCAGGATCGCGTACGCATGTTAATTGCAGATTTTATCGATGATGGCTCTCCAACTTGCTGCACGCTGCGAATAATCCCCGCGGAACACCTGGCATCAGGAAGCGTGGTAAAGGGAACCGTCGAATTGGAAATCCGGTAGTGTTGATGTGACGGCAGGTAGCCTGAAATGGGGAGGCAAGGCCAACGAGTTAGTGGATCAGATCAAGCAGTATGAGGAAGCCTTGTCGGGCGAGCTATCAGAGCAGACCTTCCATTGCAAGATGGGATATTTTGAGAAACATCCGGAGCGCATGCACACAATATCTACAGGCGGAAGGGTTGGCCCATTGGCGCGGGTAATACGGAGGCGGGAGTGAAAATATTTAACAAGTGTGTCAAGGGCACGCAACAACGCCGACGGCCGACGGGTGCGGAGGCTATTCTCGCCGTACGCGCGGCGTGGAAAAGCCAGGAGCGCCGCCGGGCGCGTCGCTGGGCCGCCCGCCCGGCTTATGTTTTGACCAACCCGACAATAAAAGCGGTATAAACGATCACAGGCCCGATACTACGGCACAATAAGGAACATTGACCGTATTTGGAAAACGGCGTGCCGGCGGGTTAAAA
>JAJYGE010000272.1 GCA_021785155.1 Planctomycetota bacterium | reverse complement strand
CAACGCCCTGCGTCCCGCCTTGCTCTGGAATGATCAGCGCACCGTTGCGCAGTGCGAACAAATTGAGGAAAAAGCCGGTGGGCGGAAACAACTGCTGGCGATGGTGAGCAATCCGGCCCTGACAGGTTTTACCGCGCCGAAAATTCTATGGTTTATGCAGAACCAACCGGCAAAATATGAAAAATGCCGCCATATTCTGCTGCCTAAGGATTATATCCGCTATCGACTTACCGGCGAATATGCGTCAGAGGTTTCCGACGCCTCCGGCACGCTGCTACTGGATGTAAAAGCACGCCGATGGCATGAGATACTGATAAGCCGAATTGGGATCGATCGCTCGCTATTGCCACGCCTTACCGAGTCCCAGGAAGTCAGTGGTCGCGTCACCGTGGCTGTAGCCCGTGCTACCGGGCTGCCGGTGGGTATTCCCGTTGTAGGTGGCGCGGGAGACCAGGCCGCCGGTGCCGTGGGTGCCGGTGTTGTGCAGTCGGGCCTGCTTTCATCCGCCATAGGCACCAGCGGGGTAATTTTTGCGGCATCGGCAACGCCACAGACCGACCCGCTGGGCCGCGTGCATACCATGTGCCATGCAATTCCCAATACGTGGTGTGTTTTCGGCTGCATGTTGAGCGCCGGCGGATCGCTGCAATGGCTGCGCAATACGATGTTTGCCTCCCAGATCGCGGAATTGAGGAAAAAAAAGAAAGACCTTAGCGTCATTTACCCACAGATGATCGCCATGGCCCAAACCGTCGCCACCGGATCAGAGAATCTTTTCTTCCTGCCCTATCTCACCGGAGAGCGCTGCCCGCATCCGGATCCACACGCGCGAGGATGCTTTATCGGCTTGACGCCCCGCCATTCGATGGCTCATCTTATCCGTGCCACTCTGGAAGGAATCACGATGGGCATGCGCGAGCAGGTGGGGATCATGCGGGAAATGGGTATTGCCGTGACACAGGTCCGGGCCGGCGGCGGCGGATCTCGCAGCGACTTCTGGCGGCAACTCCAGGCGGACATGTATCAGGCCCCGGTGGTGACCATCAATGTCAGTGAAGGAGCGGCGTTAGGGGCGGCCATACTGGCGGGGGTGGGTCACGGCGAGTGGAACACGGTGGCGGAAGCGACCAGCGCCATTATTAAAATAAAAACTCGGAGTCGGCCTGATGCCAGACGCGCGGCAATATATGAGGGGCATTATCGAAAATTTGCGCTGTTGTATCCGGCCTTACGTGATAGTTTTGCGGCCATCCGTTGAGATAAACATTCACAGCGCACCACTTTTGATCCGGCGCGTTAGAATCTACAGGTGATGAGTAGTTCTTCCGGACAGATTTTTCAGACCGTGCGCCAGGCAGCGCGTATTGAAGAGATTATCGGCGAGCACATTGCGCTGCGGCCGGCAGGCAGGGAATTTGTGGGCCTGTGCCCATTTCACGAAGATCGTCGGCCTTCCATGTACGTTTCTCCGCAGAAGCAGATTTTTTACTGCTTTGTTTGCGCGGCCGGTGGCGATGTCTTTAAGTTTGTGGAAAATTATCACAAAATGTCCAAGGGTGAAGCGCTGCGATTTTTAGCGCAGCGCTATAGCATCACCTTGCCGGAATTTCGATCCGTTAATCCGCAGGCAAGTTCACAGCGGGAAAAGATTATTGAGGCCAATCTGTGGGCGGTTGAATATTTTCAGAAAAATCTTGCCGGCGCAATGGGAGATCAGGCCCGGACGTATCTGGTTTCCCGCTGTGTCAATGCCGCGACTGTTACACGCTTTCAGATCGGCGCTGCTGAGACACAATGGACGGCCCTGGCGGCGGCGGCGGCGAAAAAAGGCATCAGCCAGGAAACCCTCCTGGCGGTGGGGCTGGTGAAAAGCCGATCCGACGGCAGTCCGTATGATGTTTTCCGCAATCGGTTGATATTTCCAATTATTGATACCAGCGACCGTGTGATCGCGTTTGGCGGGCGGATTCTTCCATCGGCAGCGCCGGCAGAATCCTCCACCGGGTCGGGTGGATCAGATCAGGAAGGTCCAAAATATCTTAATTCCCCGGAAACAGCATTGTTTTCCAAGCGTGAAACACTCTATGCGTTGAATCTGGCCCGGCAGTCGATCATCCGCAAGCAAACAGCGGTGGTGGTGGAGGGGTACATGGATGTCGTGGGGTGCCACCAGGCGAGGGTGGAAAATGCGGTGGCGACGTTGGGCACGGCGCTTACCCAGCAGCATGTCAACTTGCTACGCCGATTTTGCAATCGTGTGGTGCTGGTTTTTGACAGCGATGAGGCGGGACGTCGGGCGGCGGATCGGGCCATCGAATTGCTGCTGCGATATCCGCTGGATGTGAGGATCGCCCACGTTCCGGATGGGAAAGACCCCTGTGATTTCTGCATGACGCACGGCGGTGAGGCTTTTGAAAAAATTCTTGCCGACGCGAAAGATTCTCTGGAATATGCGTGGCAAAAAATGTATACGGCCTTTCAGGCTTCGGATTCACTGGCCGGTAAGCAACGGGCGTCCGAGGCGTTGATGCGACTGGTGGCACCCGCGATATTCAATTCATCGGTCGATCCAATTCGGCGGGGACTCCTGCAGAAAAATATTGCCGATCTGGTGGGCATAAGTTCCGATGAAGTTCATGCCCGCATCCGAAGTCTGGCCGTGGGCACCTCCCCCGCACCCGGCGCGCCCAACGCGCCACATGGCGAATCGGCCCAGCCATCCGTCCCGGTAGTTGATATCGGTACACAACGCGCCGGGCGATGGGTGATCGGATCGTTGCTGTGTGATTTTGCCCTTTATCCAATGTTCCGTGATCGGATCAGCATGGAGTTGATTTCGGATCCCGACACGGCAGGATTATTGGCCCGGCTCCTGGAATATCTGGAGGAAAAAGCCGATCCAGCGACGGGCAATCTGGCCGAATTTTTGGCATGGGTGGATGACCCGGGCCTGGTGCGACAGATTATGGAAGCTCAGGCCGAGGCCGAACGCGGCGGGAACCTCAAACAAATGCTGGAAGATTCATTGACCCGACTGGAGGAACTGGTCCAACAAGGAAAATTGTCGGCGGACGCCCGCAATGGCGAAGGTGAATTGCCCGATGAAGCCATCCGTCTGAAAAGCATTGTGGAAAACCGCATGCAGGCCGGAAAATCCAGCAAGCTGCAACGTTCCCTGGGGCCGCGGCCACAAGGTCGGTGAGTTGCATCTCTGATTTTAGCACGGACATTGTCAGGTCATTTTCCGGTGCCGGCGACGCGGATACCCAGTCGGCGCGACATGTCATCGCGCAACGCTTGCGCCAACTCGCGGCGCGGTACTTTCACCACACTTTGAGGGTCAATAATCAGTGCCGCCGGTTCCGGCCCACGTACCATTTCCAGGGTGTTGGCCACAATCACATCGGCATTGCTGTGCTGGCGGCTGGCGTTAGCCACCGCGATAAGCTCGGCTTCATCCAGCCCCACTTCCAGCTTGAATTTGAAAAGCAGCCCCCGGTAGTGCCATGCGTCGCGGAACTGATCAATAATTTTAAGCGTGGGCTTCCCGGTTATTGCAATGCTTTCATGGGCGCTGGATATTTTTGGCTTTTGCACTTTTTCCACCACCCAAACTTCGCGGTCAGGTTCAGCCGCCGGTTCGCGGAACATGATTTTATAGACACCGTCGGGCGCGTAATCGCTTACTGCGGCGGTCATAAACACCGCATCGCACGGGCAAGTCCCCAGGTGCGCTGGAATTAACCGCAGCAGATCGGTGTGGCTTTCAAACAGGATCGGTGTAATACCGCAATTCGTCCCGGTGGCCTGAATATCCCGAAGATGCCCGGAGTTGCTGGTCAAAAG
>JAJYGE010000372.1 GCA_021785155.1 Planctomycetota bacterium | reverse complement strand
CTCCGACAAAGTCCTCGGATAGCAATTCGGGCAATTGGTTATTGACGCGCTGCAGCGCCTGGATCACATGGGTCATCCGTGACCTCCTGTTAAAGAGCCGTGAGCATCACGCCTCATACCTTAACATAAGATTCACCAAGGCGCAAATATATGTGAATATATACACCATAATGACTTATGGCTTAAGTTAATGGCATTCGTGTGTGTTACCATTCTTCCTGCGATTGCTCGGACAGGCTCCTGGATTTGAAAGTCCAAAATAAAAAGTAAACTGTGATTGGCTTAGTTGAATTTGGCCCAGCGGGCGGCCAGGGTGGGCAGGACGATGAGGTTCAGGAGCGTGGAGGTGAACAATCCGCCGACGATTACCTGCGCTAAGGGCCCTTCAATTTCCCGCCCCGGTGCGCCAGCTCCCAAGGCCAGCGGCAGCAGGCCCAGCGCGGCCACCATGGCGGTCATCAATATGGCCGGCAGGCGATCCACCGCGCCGTCAATGGCGGTTTGAACATTCCAAGTTTTTCCTTCGCGCGCCACCATGTGCTGATAATGTGACATGAGCATTATGGAATTGCGGAGGGTAATTCCGAAAAGCGTGATAAATCCCACCAAGGCACCCAGGGATAACACTCCCCCGCTGATCCACGCCGCCGTAACACCGCCCACCAGTGCCAACGGAAGATTAAGCAACAGCAGCAGCACGTTGTTGATATTTTTGAGTACAATAAACAGCAGAAGCAAAATGCCGACCAGTGCGATGCCCGAATGTACCAGCAGGTCGTGCAGCGCGGTGGTCGCCGCCTCGGCTGAACCGGTGAAATTTACCAATACGCCTGACGGAAGTTGAAGTTTAGAAATAGCCCGTTGTGCGGCTTTGACATATTGCCCCGCGGTCATGCCTTTAAGGTGGATATTGATCATCTGTGCCCGCTGGCCGTTGATATGGGATATCAAATAAAAGCCGCGGCCTTCATATATTCTGGCAACGTCCGCCAATGGAATCCAAGTGCCGTTTGGCGTACGAATGGGAAGTTGGTCCATTGAGGCAATGCGTTTGCCGTAACGAGGTGCCATCGTCACCACTACCGGCCACACCCGCGTGCCATGATAAATATGTCCCACGGTGCGGCCACGAATCAGCATGTGGATTCGTGCCAGGACCTTCATCGGAGATAATCCCCAGCGCTGTAGCTGCTTGTGCCGCAGTCGCACCCTGATTTCCGGGGCGTATGAGGCGGTCTGTGGCACCACACTGCGTGCACCGGGAACCTCCTTCAATGCTGCCGTGATCATGGTCGTTGCGTTATGAAGGGCCGGAAACTTATTGCCGATCACCTGCACCACCACCGGGGCACCGGAACCGGACATGGCTTGGTTGATAAGCTCGGATAAAACACTGTTGTACGAAATCAGCACACCGGGAAATGTTTTAATGAGTTTCGCCATATCCGCGCGGAATTTTTGTGCCTGTCCGGTCGTAAGAGATTTCACCAGCAACTGATAGGCACTGTATTGTGGCCCTCGCACATCTCCAACCAGTGCCGGTTTGCCGGCACGCTGCACAACATACTTGACATAGGGGATTTTTCGCAAATCCGCCGTGATCCGGTTCCCAATGGTGATCGATTGCTGAAGCGATGATCCAGGGGCCAACGCCAGATGTACCACATAGTTGTTCTCATTGAGCTGCGGGAAAAACTCCGTTTTCAAAAAAGGCACCAGCGCCAATCCCGCCAGCGTAACCAAGGTCACCAGCACAATCACCGCTATACGCCAGGCTTCCACGAAAGTCAGTAAGCGTCGATAGGCGGTTTTGATATGGCTGGTCAGCCAGGCGTCGTGGCGACTTACCGCACTTTGCGGCAACAGGGCCATACAAAGCGCCGGCGTGAGCGTCAGGGCGAGAAGCAGTGATGACAACACTGCCGCGATATAGGCCACCGCCAGAGGCGCAAAGAATCGTCCCGCCAATCCACCAAGGCCAAAAATCGGCAGGAAGACCAGAATGACCGCGAACGTGGCGAATACGACCGCGCTTCGCACTTCCAGAGATGCATGAAGCACTACGCCCAGCGCTTTACGTGGTGCCGCCGACAGCGCATTAATCCGCAGGCGGCGTGTAATATTTTCCACGTCAATGACGGCATCATCCACCACTTCGCCAATGGCCACCGCCAGCCCGCCCAGCGTCATGGTGTTAATGGTCTGGCCCAGATGGATAAGAATGGCGAAAGCGGCCAGCAGAGAAAGCGGAATGGCCAGGCAGGAAATCAGACTGGTGCGCCAATCTCCAAGAAACAGTATCAGCACCAGAATGACCAAGCCCGCACCGATCAGCAGGGAGTCAATAAGATCATGCAACGCAATGGTTATAAAACTCGCGGCCCGCAATATGTGATCATGCAGGGCAATGCCCTGTTGCGCCAGCACGGGCTTGAGGGAGGAAAGAGCCTTTTGTACCCGCACGCCCACATGCAGCAGGTTGGAACCATACGCCTGGCCTATCATCATCAATACGCCGGGCTTTCCCATAATCGACGCCGCGCCAACCTGGGGTAAATGGCTCAGTTGAATTCGCGCCACGTCCGCCAGCGTGATCACCTGGCTTCGATGTTCAGCCACCGGCGTTTCACCCAACTGCGTCAGCGATTTAATTTGCCCATGCACCCGAAACGTCATGCTCTGATTGGGTGTGGTGACAAACCCCGCGCCCACCAATCCCGTGGCACCGCGTGCGGCCGTGAGTACCTGTTGAACTGTTAAACCATATTGAATCAATCGGCCCGGCCTTAGCTCAATGCGGTAATCCTTTTGCAGGCCGCCATAGATGGCCAACTCCGATATGCCGCGAACCGCCAGCAGGCGGGGCTGTATGACCCAATCGGCCACAGTGCGCAAATGCCGGATGTCGTTGGTTTTACTGGTGATTGCCGCCACCATGACCCAGCGAATAGAGCTTACCAGCGGCATGAGCACCGGCGTATGGACGTTGGGGGGCAAGGATCCGGACACTTGCGTCAGGCGTTGAGAGACCGCTTGCTCATCACGATAAATATTGGAATTACTGGGAAAGAGAATTTTTATAATCGACATTCCCTGCAGAGAGTGCGAATAGATCGCCCGGGATCCAACTCCCCCGGCTAAAGCCTGTTCAATGGGCGTGGTAATAAGTTTTTCCACCTCGCTGGGGCTGAATCCCGGCGCAACGGTTTTAATCTTCAATTGCGGCCGAACGAAATTGGGATACACATCGTACCGGGCGCGGGCGATGGAATAAACGCCATAGCTTATGAGAATAAACGCCAGCGCGATGATGATCCCGCGAAAATGCAGAGAAAAATTTACAATCCGTTTAAGCATTTACATTCCATTTTTTCGGCGGCCACGGCATCGTTATGCACCCAACCAAAAAAGAATAATCCAGTCGTCCAAATACCGCTAAACGGACGGCTTGAGTACCGATTGAAGCTGAATCGTCATCAGCAGTTGCGCCCCGTTGGACACCAGACGTTGCGCGGGAAGGGTGCCGTCACGCACTGTAAATCCTCCCGGAAAGGCAATCGGATGAATTAATTCATGTAAAACAAACTCGCCCTTGCCGTGCTGAAGATAAACCCAACGTGCGCCCCGCCACCAGACTACCGCCGTGCGCGGAATAATAGTCCGGGCCACTGCGTTGGCTATTTTCGGTACCAGTGCGGTAATGGCCATACCGGGCCGCAACGAACCGGAGTTGGCGATGACATACAGCGCCGTTAGCCCGCGGGTTTGCTTATCCGCCTCCGGGCCGAGCATCAGTGGTTTGGCCTTCAGCCAGTGTTTGTGACCCAAAGCCCGCACGCGAATGACCGTA